>NZ_JAKVPY010000099.1:0-672 GCF_022487945.1 Halomonas flagellata | reverse complement strand
CCAGGGCCAGCGCACCGACGATGCGCTTGCAGGCCTCGGCGACCGGCCATTGGGCGGTCAGCCGGGCGTACAGCTCACGCCAGTCGGCGCCCGGCAGCAGCTCATCACGGAACGTCAGCCCCGCCAGGGCCCGGGGCTTGCGGACCAGCCAGCCGACCACATGGCGGTAGTCGATCATCCGCCGGCGCCCGCTCTTCGGCGTGGCATGCAGACGCGGCAGCGTCAGCAGGACCTGCTGGGCGTGGTGCAGCACCAGGCGGTCGTCGTAGAGGTGCACGCGCAGCCGCTCGCCGATCAACCGGGATGGCACCGAGTAGAGCACCTTACGGACCTGGATGGTGCTGGACGTCGTGACACGCACCGTCAGCTCGGTGTAGTCGGTGCCCGGCCGGCTGGGGAGCGGCATCAGGGCGCCACGCTCGATGGTGATGCGCGCCGCATTGCGGCGGTTGATGGCGGCCACGACTTCATCGAGGAACGCCTGGTAGTCGGCGAGGCTGGCGAACTCATGAGAACCGCGCAGCGTCAGTCGCTGCTTGAGGCGCCGCTTGAAGTGGCCGTGGGGCGACTCGATGCTGGCATTTTCGTGCCCGCGCCCCGGGTTGTTGCGGCTCGCCGTCATGCCGTAGTGCGTGCACAGGGCCTCGTAGCGCTCGGTGAGATCCGCCTTGG
>NZ_JAKVPY010000098.1:0-688 GCF_022487945.1 Halomonas flagellata | reverse complement strand
GGCCTCGGACTTCGGCCGGCAGCTGCGTCAGCACGTGTATGACTGTACCCGCCTGACCATTGGCGTGGGCGCCGGACCAACGAAAACCCTCGCAAAATCAGCCCAGTGGGCCTCAAAAGAGTGGAAACAGTTTCGTGGCGTACTCGCTCTGACCAGGGGAAATCCGCAGAGAACGCGGAAACTGCTTTCACTGCAGCCGGTTGAAGAAATCTGGGGGGTGGGTAACCGTATTGCACGCAAGCTGAATGTGCTGGGCATAAAGACCGCGCTCGATCTGGCCCTGACGAACCCGACCTTCATCCGCAAAAATTTTTCTGTGGTCCTTGAGCGAACGGTACGGGAACTGAACGGGGAAAGCTGCCTTTCGCTTGAGGAAGCCCCTCCGACGAAACAGCAAATTGTGTGCAGCCGCAGTTTTGGCGTGAAGATTACAGAGTACGAGTCGCTCCGCCAGGCTATTTGCCAGCACGCAGAGCGGGCCTCTGAAAAGCTGCGTAAAGAGCGCCAGTATTGCCGGCATATTTCCGTTTTCATCAAACCCTCTCCGTTCGCTACTAAAGAGCCTTACTACGGCAACGTGGCTACGGAAAAACTGCTTACGCCCACACAGGACACCAGGGACATCATTGCAGCCGCCACAATGGCGGGCTCCAGGACCACAGTATGAGCTCCGGCGTAGAGAACACTC
>NZ_JAKVPY010000097.1:0-691 GCF_022487945.1 Halomonas flagellata | reverse complement strand
TCGGGGGAGCGATCACCACGGTGTGGTTCATGACTGGGGTGAAGTCGTAACAAGGTAGCCGTAGGGGAACCTGCGGCTGGATCACCTCCTTACCGACGACGTCACCGACTGTCGGCAAGTGCTCACAATGAATTACCTGATCGGCCAGAGCAACGACTGTTTGGGTATAGACCCAGCGTGACCAATGGGTCTGTAGCTCAGTTGGTTAGAGCGCACCCCTGATAAGGGTGAGGTCGGCAGTTCAAGTCTGCCCAGACCCACCATTCTCTCGCTCAGTTGGGTAGAGCGCACCCCCTGGGGTGAGATGGAGAGGAGGGTGAGGTCGCCGGGTTTTGTTCAAGTCTGCCCAGACCCACCATTCTCCGAACGACCGAATGGGCTCAGTGGGTTAGAGCGCACCCCCGGAAGTTCTGTAAAGAGAAGGGTGAGGTCGCCGGGTTTTGTTCAAGTCTGCCCAGACCCACCATGCAAGCCTTAAGCTATAAGCTTGAAGCTGTAAGAAAAACCCTGATGCTTTCATGGGCTTTCTTAAAGCTGACGGCCTACCGCTTAACGCTGGTAATCAGGGGCCTTAGCTCAGCTGGGAGAGCGCCTGCCTTGCACGCAGGAGGTCAGCGGTTCGATCCCGCTAGGCTCCACCATCTCCGCCCCCACCGTCGGTTACCTGATCGAGTCTGCAGTCACAAGCCAC
>NZ_JAKVPY010000096.1:0-692 GCF_022487945.1 Halomonas flagellata | reverse complement strand
TCGGGGGAGCGATCACCACGGTGTGGTTCATGACTGGGGTGAAGTCGTAACAAGGTAGCCGTAGGGGAACCTGCGGCTGGATCACCTCCTTACCGACGACGTCACCGGCTGTCGGCAAGTGCTCACAGTGAATTACCTGATCGGCCAGAGCAACGACTGTTTGGGTATAGACCCAGCGTGACTCCCGGGTTTTCGCTCAGTTGGTTGGAGCGCACCCCCTGACCTTTGTGGAGAGGAGGGTGAGGTCGGCAAGCCGACATTCTTCAGTCAACGGGTGAAATGGTGTTGGGTCTGTAGCTCAGTTGGTTAGAGCGCACCCCTGATAAGGGTGAGGTCGGCAGTTCAAGTCTGCCCAGACCCACCATTCTCTCGCTCAGTTAGTTAGAGCGCACCCCCTGGGGTGAGATAAAGAGGAGGGTGAGGTCGCCGGGTTTTGTTCAAGTCTGCCCAGACCCACCAATTTTATCCAGTACCGCGTTGTTTTGTGACTCGCATAGCCTGCTATGCGTCGCCACGAAACGCCTTGTCCTGAATAAAATTCCCCATGCCACGTATGGGACATCAGAGGGGCCTTAGCTCAGCTGGGAGAGCGCCTGCCTTGCACGCAGGAGGTCAGCGGTTCGATCCCGCTAGGCTCCACCATCTCCGCCCCCACCGTCGGTTACCTGATCGAGTCTGCAGTCACAAGCCAC
>NZ_JAKVPY010000095.1:0-703 GCF_022487945.1 Halomonas flagellata | reverse complement strand
CTATAATGGTATCTTTAACTTTGGCAAAATAAATATAACCGCCTTTGTCGATGATGTTTTCTTTACAATTCGACAAAACCTCTTCGTCGTGGGGCTCTACCACAAAATATTTTTTTAGCCATGCCACATTCAAATCTTTAAATGTAGTGGCATATTCTGTTTTGAATGGGATAATTTCAACATTCATCTATTTTCGTATAAAATCTGACACCAGATAGGCAATGGACTTCCCTGTTAATGCTTTTTCAGCCTCACTGTTCATGTCGGGTGCGGCTTCACAAATATGCAAATAAGCAATATTTTTACTTTTCTTACTCTTAAAAATAATTTCCCTGACGGTATTCAGGGCCATTCCGGAACTGGTTCTCGCACTACTGGGCATATTGGTGACCGAATCCATGTCTATTTCGAGTCCGAAACGGGAGGTTTTTACAAAATCCAAAGCTTCGTTGAGTTCAAATTCAAAACCTTTTTCTTTTCTAACGAACAATTCTTCAAAAGTGTTGAACCGGATCTGCTTTTCTTTGGATATGGTTTTAAATACCTTTTTTGAAGTATAGTTTTCATGCAAGCCAAAAACGAAATAATGATCGAGGAAACCCTCGTGAAACGCATACGAAAAACCATTACCGCTATGTCTGCCTTCACGGTTCCTAAAATCGGTATGGGCGTCGATATTCAAACAGTTAACAGCCTTTCCAAG
>NZ_JAKVPY010000094.1:0-707 GCF_022487945.1 Halomonas flagellata | reverse complement strand
CATAAACATCAGGGCAAAGGAGAGGGTGACCAGCGCCGCACCCATCTGTGTCACCTTACCGGCGCCAAATTTATCGGCCAGACCGCCGGCAAGCGGCGCGGCCAGCGCCCCGGCGGCCCCGGCGATACCGAAACCGCCCGCTACTGCGCTGCCCATGTGATAGTGTTCGGAGAGCATCACCCCCAGCGTCGACCAGAAGGCGCTAAAAGCGATGGAGAGCGCGCCCTGAGCTAGCGCGGCGCGGCGTAATGCCGGGTAACGCTGCCACAGATGCGCCATCGAGGCCATCAGCTGCGGATAGCTCAGCGTCGAGTGCACAGCGAAGCGCGGCAGGACGCGCCACATTACCAGGCCAATCAGCGCGACGCTGACCGCCGCCGCCTGATACATCACCCGCCAGCCGAATACGGCGCCCACCACGCCGCTGACCGTCCGGGAGAGCAGGATCCCCAGCAGCAGCCCGGTCATCACCGTGCCCACCATTTTTCCCTGCTTGCCCGCCGGGGCGAGGGCGGTGCGTACCGCCGAGGTGCGCCGCCAGGTCACCGACTGGTTCCTCACCAAAGAGAAAGCCAATACCGATGTCATTTTCACCGTCGACGGCTTCAGCTTTAGCGGCAGCGGGCAGAACGCCGGGATGGCCTTCGTGTCGCTGAAAAACTGGTCGCAGCGCAAAGGGGACGATAATACCGCCCAGGCCATTGCCC
>NZ_JAKVPY010000093.1:0-708 GCF_022487945.1 Halomonas flagellata | reverse complement strand
CTGTTTAACTCTCTTTCCAAAGTGCTTTTCATCTTTCCCTCACGGTACTTGTTCACTATCGGTCTCTCGCCAATATTTAGCTTTAGATGGAATTTACCACCCATTTTGAGCTGCATTCCCAAACAACTCGACTCATTGAGAGCGCATCACAAAGCACTGATAGTCCGTGTCAAAGACGGGATTCTCACCCTCTATGACGCTCTGTTCCAAGAGACTTGTACACGGTTCAGCACAGAAAGCACTTCTCCAGACTACAACTCGGGCAGGCCAAACACCCACCAGATTTTAAATTTGAGCTTATCCCGCTTCACTCGCAGTTACTAGGGGAATCCTTGTTAGTTTCTTTTCCTCCGCTTATTGATATGCTTAAGTTCAGCGGGTAGTCCTACCTGATTTGAGGTCAGAAGGTCATTAGAAAATCATCCCCCTGAAGGGACTTGCACCATTAGAAGCCGATCCCACCTCAGACGACCACGGCATAGATGACTATCACACCGATAAGGACAATCCACAAGGGTTCAAGCTAATGCATTCAAGAGGAGCTGAATCAAAAAAAAGAGCCAGCAATTTAACCCTCCAAATCCAAGCCCATTCAACAAAAAGTCAAAAGGGTTGATAAAATTTGTCTTTGTCCAAGGAAAACTGATGGGGATCCCTACCATCCATTTTGCCAAATGGGTGATGTTTGAAGACAACTCAAGGGTTTTG
>NZ_JAKVPY010000092.1:0-712 GCF_022487945.1 Halomonas flagellata | reverse complement strand
TAAGCACCTTTCAAGTCGCCTTAGGGCGACTTTTTTATTATCGTCCATACAGTGCCTTAGTAGCGTTTAAGAAATGATCATAGGCGCAATTAAAAGCGGCGTTTTCTGTATCGAATACCTTATCTGTAATACTTTCCCATTCCTTCGAACAACGATATTTGACTCGCCAGAAGTCATTAGAAGGCCAGATGATGTAATGGTAACTGCAATCGTAATCCATATCCCCAGATTGCATCCTTTCGCCGTCAGCTAACATATAAAAAATTGTACCGCCTACGATGAATTTCTTCATTTATGCTCCGGCATTTTAAAAGATAATTCTATTTATTATCTATATAATTCAGTTGCTTATGTTTAGTGCGACGTTCTAAGGATAGTCTGCTTAACATAAATAGCATTACCAGTTTAAATCCTACTCAAAATAATTGCTGAATTAATATAGAGCTATTCGTCTTGTTGTATATACGACGTTTTGTTACTATCAGTGTACCGGTCAACGTGCGCTATAGCCGGTTGCAACGCACCTTTTAATCCCTTCAAGCTACGGCGAACTGTATCGCCGCTGGCGATATGGTTCCCGTCAGGAGCCATTATGAAAACCCTACCCCCTGAAATTTCCGCAATCCGTAACAGCGATGAGTTTTACCTTTATACGGTTGAGTCCAGGCTGAAAAGCTGCGTTAACGGTAAGGCCGTTATGCTGGAAATGCTG
>NZ_JAKVPY010000091.1:0-713 GCF_022487945.1 Halomonas flagellata | reverse complement strand
GCCCGCAACAGCGGCGAGAGCGGAGCCTGTTCAACGGTGCCGCCGCGCTCGCCGGCATCGCTGTCGCCGGCCTGCTCCTCAAGCACGGCCCCAACAGTGAAGTAGCTGATTGTCATCAGCGCATTGACGGCGTCCCCGGCCGAAAAACCCGCCTCGCAGAGGAAGCGAAGCTGCGCGTCGGCCGTTTCCATCTGCGGTGCGCCCGGTCGCGTGCCGGCATGGATGCGCGCGCCATCGCGGTAGGCGAGCAGCGCCTGCCTGAAGCTGCGGGCATTCCCGATCAGAAATGAGCGCCAGTCGTCGTCGGCTCTCGGCACCGAATGCGTATGATTCTCCGCCAGCATGGCTTCGGCCAGTGCGTCGAGCAGCGCCCGCTTGTTCCTGAAGTGCCAGTAAAGCGCCGGCTGCTGAACCCCCAACCGTTCCGCCAGTTTGCGTGTCGTCAGACCGTCTACGCCGACCTCGTGCAACAGGTCCAGGGCGGCACGGATCACTGTATTCGGCTGCAACTTTGTCATGCTTGACACTTTATCACTGATAAACATAATATGTCCACCAACTTATCAGTGATAAAGAATCCGCGCGTTCAATCGGACCAGCGGAGGCTGGTCCGGAGGCCAGACGTGAAACCCAACAGACCCCTGATCGTAATTCTGAGCACTGTCGCGCTCGACGCTGTCGGCATCGGCCTGATTATGCCGGTGCTGCCGGGC
>NZ_JAKVPY010000090.1:0-740 GCF_022487945.1 Halomonas flagellata | reverse complement strand
AAAAAACACCGTCAGGTCTTCCCAGTTGTCCCGCCAGCTTTTTACCGCATAGGAGTATTTGCTGTCCCATTTTTGGGCAAAGTCTTCCAAGGCGGCCTTGGCAGCCTTTTCATTGGGGGCATTGTAAATATGCTTCATGTCAGCTGTAAAGGTCTTTTTGTCTTTCCAGACCACATACCGGGAAGCGTTACGGATCTGGTGGACCACACAGATCTGTGTCTTGGATTCAGGGAACACATTCTTGATGGTGCCGGTAAAGCCATTCAGGTTGTCCGTAGCGGTTATGAGGATGTCCTCGACACCCCTGGCCTTCATATCGGTGAGCACGCTCATCCAAAAGGCAGCGGATTCGTTCTTTCCCAACCAAAGCCCCAACACTTCTTTTTTGCCGTCCCTGCGCAGTCCCACAGCGATATAGACCGTCTTGTTGATGACCTTGGAGTCTTCCCTGACCTTGAAGACGATACCGTCCATCCACACGATCAGGTAAACAGGTTCCAAGGGGCGGTTCTGCCAGGCTACGATGTCAGAGGTCACCTTTTCGGTGATACGGGATATGGTGGAAGTGGAAACGTCAAAATTGTACACCTCACGGATCTGCTCTTCAATATCGCTGTTGCTCATCCCCTTGGCATAGAGCGATACGATCACGTTCTCGATCCCATCGACCATATTGTTGCGCTTGGGGACAATCATGGGGTTGAAAGAACCTTCCCGGTCTCTGGGGATTCTTACCTCCG
>NZ_JAKVPY010000009.1:0-192024 GCF_022487945.1 Halomonas flagellata | reverse complement strand
CGACCGGCTGGTGCACCACGCCACGCTGCTGGAGCTGAGCGGAGAGAGCTACCGGAAACGCGCCTATCAGCGTCAATTACAGGGAGGACAGACCGCGTCGTCAGGCTGACGACAACTATCCCACCCAACCGGTCATTTTAATTGTCGCTGACCGGTCAAAGTAGTTGACGTCGCATAGGGTAGAGGCGTCTTTGTTTTAGCTTGGCATTTTGTTACACGGTATAAGCCCAAAGTACCTCGAGAAACCATACGCATCTTGCCGCAAATGCATGGTTGCTGGTGGGGTAACGGTTCAGTTGCTGGAAAGCCTGCCATGCAGGTTGTTGGTCGGTGGCACGTGACTAATATTACTGGTGACAATGTACGCCTGCTTGGAACGAAAATATTGAAGCCAATAACTGAGGGGTATGTATTAACAAGACACCCAGAAGAAAATATCTTTGGCTCATACCCAATTCTTCCCGGTGAAACGACAGAGGTACATTCAGACTTCTGGGTAATCCCCCCAAAACGCAAGGAAGGAGAGGACTTCAAAACCTCAGTTGTTTTGATTGATCAATATGGCAACGAACACAAAATAAAGAACGTCGTATTTACAGGTCCTAAGCCAAAGGAACCAAAAAAGGAAGAGACACCATCTGAGCCCATTCACTCAATAACTGATCCCATAGAAAAAGAGATAGCTGCTGTCTTGAAGGCTGAAGCGAATCGCTACAAAGAATGCGGTCGGAGAGTAGGTGGCCTTGGAAGCATACAGACCACTATCCAAGGAAAAAGCTACAAAGGAGTTGGCACTGAATGGCGAGAAGCAGATTCTCCTAAAAATCAAACAATTACCGAAGACGAAAGCACAATACAGATATCATCTGACAATGCTCAGGCATTACTAAATCTGTATCAAAAGATAAAAACAGATGAAAGGAAAGAACGCTATTTTAGCGCATTATTCAAGCGGTTAGATAAAAACACTGAATACGCTCCAGTTGGCTATCTCATATTATTTGTTTCTTTTTCTCTTGGGGAGTTGGATGCAGTGCTTAATGGGGCAGTAAAGAATCTACAAGGTGATAAAGCATATGGCTTCAGTGACTTTTTAAGACTCCTGGATTCACTATTGAAATTTCGTCATTCATCATTTTCATCAGAGAATCTAGATTCAATTGAACAGTTTTTAGCTGATGTTAAGGAGCATTCATTTCGAATTGAAGAGCGATTGGCGGCAATACGTGCATATAGACTTTCTGAAAATGGATAAATATTGCCATAACAAATGGCTACAAGGGACGTCAAAAAGCTGCGCTCGTTCCTCGATTCACTTTTTTCCGCCCCTGAGCCCAAGCGTTATATCAGGATACGCTGAAAGTCAGCTTCTGGCCGAAAACGGCCATACCTGCAATCTCTGGCAGGCAGGAGGCTATGAAGTATATTAGTCCTCAGTTCTCACGAGCCAGCCTTCAACGGTATCGGCACCATACTCTTCTTTCCATGCCTTCAGGGTCTTCTGGTTGCCTCCGCGGGTCTTTACGACCTCGCCGGTATTTGGATTCTTGTAGATTTTCAGCTTGCGCTTGGCGCGACCGGTACTTGTGATGGTGGCAGTCTTGGCGGAAGTTGGCTGCGGGTCCAGTAGCTTGATGACGTCAGCGGGTGACTTATCGAACTCACGCATCAGGGCTTCCAGCTTATCTTTGAACTGAAGCTCAGTCTTGAGACGATCATCATTCTTTAGCCTATCCAGCTCTTCCTGAAGTTGCTGGAGCTGCTGTTCCTTTTGCACGTAAGTGGCGAGAATGGACATGTAATTTCTCGTTCTGGTGGATATTCAGCAGAATCATGGGGGATAATCTATCTTGTGTCAATATTTACACCCATATCAGCAACGGTGACCTCGACCGGAAGTGATCTATGGCTTTAACTTGATCTTCGCAAACTGTCAAAGAAGATAGCTCGACGCTTATTTTTTGGACGGAATTATAGCCACGGCGTCAACATGGGAGTGGTTTTGCGCAAGGGATGTTCCAAGGAGATTATTGCTATAACTATCAAGCAATGTCACGTCAGCATAACAAACATATTACGCATGCAGAACAGGCTTGGAACTGGGAATCAATCTATGAATTGAAAAGCATAGTGGGCATAATCTAGTGATCTAATAGATCGCGACGATGTCTGAGGATGGTAGCTCTGGAGCGCTCGTGGGCTATTCGTAGTGTTTCATACACCTTCTCCTTTGGAGCGAAGCTCCTTCCTATAAGACTGGCTGTGCCAAGCGTTACATATTCACCTGTTCGCTTCCGGCTGCGCAGTACTTTCCGGGATGTGCTTTGGGGGTCTGTCTTTTCCATGGCAGGCTCTTGTAGGTTATATTTTTCGATTTCACTCAAATGAGCATATATGATTGCGGATGCTGACCTATGACTTTATAGCTTAAATCACCTTGAATGGCAAAGCCATCTAGGCACTCTAGCATGATAGGTTCCAAGAAAAGCGCAGCCCCTTTTTCGGACTTATAGCTCTGGCGGGCGCGACGGTCGCTGAGCGGATCGCTGTCTGAAAAAACCCCATCATCCTTCGTTGACACTGTATCAGAACCAGCTCACTCGTGAGTGTCTTTGATCTCGGGAAGGAATAAGGCGGGTTCGCAACCCACCACCCTGGCAATGCGATATAGCATCTCGACCGTGATGTTGACTTCACCCCGCTCGATGCGCCCCACATAGCTTCGATCAATGCCGCTCAACAAGGCCAGGTTGTCCTGAGATAGCCCGCGAGCCTTCCTCTGGTACCGAATCCGTTCCCCTACCGCTTTCGCCAGCTGGTCCATGGTCGCCTCAAAATCGCTTGAGGCGGCACTATCATTCGTTTGCGGACCCACAGGCCACGGATTATAATCCGCATTTCATGTCTTTTTCCTCGGACCTCCCATGAAGCTCACTTCGTTCACCCTCGACAAACGCCTGTATGAGCTGCTGCAGGATGAGGGACTCACGCAATTCACTACCGCGACCCTGAGGGATGCCTATGCCTCCCGACTGGGGGGTATCCCCTATAAGCTCGGTGAGGTTCGTCGCTATGTGTATGAGCAGATACGCCGCATGCTGCGGGCAGGCTGGCTCGTACTCGACGATGAGCGCCGTAAGCGGGGGCAGGTCTATCATCTGCGCCCCATGCCGGAGCACTTGCAGTTGAAACTGGTTGACAAAGGATTCGAAAAGAGCCTGAAGCCCGAACACAAGACAAAGCGGGCGTCGCCGGAACCCGCGAAGAGCCTTGCTGCTGCCGGAACCGAAACTGGGGTGTACCAGCGCTTGGAGGCGACCCTCAAGGAAGTCCGCCTGGACTTCCTGACATCAATGGGGGAAACAGAGCGGTACAAGCAACTACTCGATGAGATGCCGCACCTCCGCAGCCACGTGGAGCATGAGTATCAAGAGGCCAGGGATCGCAGCTCGCGCCTTTTGGGCCACCTCCGAGCGGTAGAGAAGACGCTCACTTCGTTGCCCTCGCAATGACGATACCGGGACTGCGCACATGGCAGCGGCAGTGCATCGAGGCAGCGCTAGCCCATTTTACTACCACACCGCATTTCCTATGCCAGGCAACACCGGGCGCCGGAAAGACGCGTTTGGCAGCGGCGCTGGCACGCTGTCTCTTTGAGATGAACAAGATCGACCTGGTGCTCTGCTTTGCGCCCTCATGCCAGGTAGTAGCCGGGTTCCGCACGACTTTCGCAGACGTACTGGGTAAGCGGCTTGATGGCTTAGTAGGTGCTGTTGGCGGCGCTTACACCTATCAGGCCATGGAGCACCGAGATAATACCTTCTGGCAGCTGCTTGATGAGTATCGCGTGTTCGTCGTCTTTGATGAAATCCACCACTGCGCGGGACATGATCCCCTGTTGAGCAATGCCTGGGGGCAGCAAATTCTGCAGAGAATCCAGGATCGTGCTGCCTATACGTTGGCGCTCTCGGGTACCCCGTGGCGTTCTGATAACTTGGCCATCGCCCTTGCGCGCTACTCCTCTCCGGAAGGGAAGCTGATCTGCGACTATCGTTATGGTTTAAAACAAGCCATCACCGATGGAGTGTGCCGTTCTCCGCGCATTCTTCTTCTGGACAATCAGAAAGTGCAGCTCACCGAAGCGCTGGAGACCGAGAACACCGTCAAGCTCTTCCCTAGTATTGCCGCACTGCTTGGGGATTCCCCTATTAACTATGAGGATCTGTTGCGTCACGATGATGTGACGCATCAGATACTGGGGCTGGGTTGCGAGAGGCTGGATGAGATTCGACGCACTACGCCGGATGCTGCGGGTCTGGTCGTTGCCACGGATATTGAGCACGCCCACCAGGTCGCTCAGGTACTGGAAGCACGGGGAGAGGCCTGCCATGTTGTCACTAACAGGACTACGGGTGCCCAGCAGGTGATCAACGCGTTTCGGCTTGGAGGTTGCCGCTGGATTGTGGCAGTCGGAATGATAAGCGAGGGAACAGATATTCCCCGTCTTCAAGTGTGCTGCTATCTGAGTCGTATCCGTACCGAACTACACTACCGCCAAGTTCTGGGTAGAATTCTTAGACGTACCGGGGAGGCCGATAATCTGGCATGGCTGTTCATGCTTGCAGAGCCCACGCTTCAGAAGTTCGCTGAGCGTATTGCAGAAGATCTTCCGGATGATTTAGCAGTACTGACCCAGGTGGAAAATCTTTCTTCGATATCTCATCAGCCGCACGGCGAAGCAGGTAGTAAAGGAGGAGCTGATGACGTGTCAAGTGTCAGCTTTGGCCTTCTTGAGAGTGATCCCCTTACAGCTCCTTATGAGAGTGGTCGTGAGGTCCAACCTCACTACCAAGTCAGCTTTTCTAGCCATTACCGACAGGTCTTGCTCGAACTATAGGTTACACAGTCTTTTCCAAAACATAACCCATAACTTCTTTATGGAAAATGATTCCGAATAATGTTTAAAGCATTCCCATTTGCAGCAAGCGAGGTGCCACTGTGTCGCTTAACCCGGACCGGGGCTTCAGGTCACTTTAGCTGATCCGGAAAAAGAAGTGGCTTAAATGAACTCAAATGAGACAGCTTCTTGATAAATGCCGGGTCGCACAGCTCTCCTTCAAAAAGTTAAGTTTTCAAGCCAAATTTGGCCCAAAAGCGGTAAAGCTAACCGAAAATGTTGGTTTTGAGTAAAGGCAGGAGGGGGCAAAGTGCTTGGAAAGCCTGTTGTCATGGGGTCTACCCATCCGCCCATGGAAATTTAACGAAAAGAGAATGGCGCAGACCCGTGTATTGCGCCATGGAATGCCACTTGGTTGGGGGATTTCAGTGGCCACGATGATAGTGGCCGGGCAGGGGAAAGGCCAGCCGCGCATCGGGGGCACCGGTTCCCGGGCACGTCCTGCCGGGGGAGACCCCGGTCGGCGGGCCGTGCGGCACGACCCGGCCGACGCAGAGGACGTTACTCCTCTTCCTCCTCCTCGTCGTCGAGGAGCATCCAGTCATCCTCGATGGCGCGTCGCAGGCGCCGTTCTTCCAGCAGCGACTCGACGCGGCGGCGGGCGCGCAGGGTGTCGGCGCGACTGGTCGGGCGCGAGCGACCGTAGTCGTCGTCGTTGACCGCCTCTTGATAGTCCTGCTCGTCGTCGAGCGAATCGTTGACCTGGGGTTCATGGCTCATGCAATGCCCTCCCATGACCGAGTGCCATTCGGTATCGCTTCTCGTCCGAATGCGCGGACCCTGAAGCGTCAGCCGGCAACGGCGGTTGCCTGCTGGCTATATATCGCCCCCGGCGACCCAGGGCAAGCCCCCCAGCGACTTTTTTTCCGGCACGCGTCGGCGCCCCGGGCCACTTCCGGCAGCCGCTCGGCACTGCCGGCCGCGGCCAGGGCGGTGGCCGTCAGCACCGCCAGCAGCCAGGTGGTGCCGAGCCACTGGGCCAGGCCGCCGATAACGCCGAGCCGCCAGGACACTCTCGCGCCGCCATGATGGCTCCCGGGCTGGTATCATCGACGGCATCCATTGTTGCGACGGGAAGATGACATGGCACGTATTCGCATCCACTACTGTACCCAGTGTCAGTGGCTGCTGCGCAGCGCCTGGTACGCCCAGGAGCTGCTCTCGACCTTCGGTGAGGACCTCGAGGAGGTGGCCCTGGTGCCCTCCCACGGCGGTGACTTCGAGATACTGCTCGACGGTGTCTCGCTGTGGGAGCGCAAGCGCGACGGTGGCTTCCCCGATATCAAGGCACTGAAGCAGGCGGTGCGCGATCACCTCGATCCGCAGCGCGACCTGGGGCATATCGATCGCTAGGGTACAATGGCTGCGGGCTGCGGGCTGCGGGCTGCGGGCTGCGGGCTGCGGGCTGCGGGCTGCGGGCTGCGGGCTGCGGGCTGCGGGCTGCCAGATAATGGGGAAGCACCATGACACAGGAACGTCAGGCCATGCTGTTCGGGCTGGGCGCGGTGGCGCTCTGGTCGACCGTCGCCACCGCCTTCAAGGTGGCGCTCTCCTACATGTCGCCGCTGGAGTTGATGTGGATCGCCTCGCTGGTCTCCTGGGCGCTGATCGGCGTGCTGGTGGCCCGCCAGGGGTTGCTGGGCGAGGCGCTCGGCCGGGGCTGGCGCACCGCGGCCTGGGCCGGGCTGATGAACCCGGTGGCCTACTACCTGGTGCTGTTCGCCGCCTATGATCGGCTGCCCGGCCAGGAGGCCATGGCGCTCAACTACACCTGGGCGCTGGCCATGGCCTTCCTCGCCGTGCCGATCCTCGGCCAGCGGCTGACCCGCATCGACGTGTTCGCCGGGCTGGTGGCCTACTCGGGCGTGTGGGTGATCGCCACCCGCGGGGCGGTGTTCGATGTCGCCTTCGCCGATCCGCTGGGTGTCGGCCTGGCGCTGGCCTCGACGCTGCTCTGGGCGCTCTACTGGCTGCTCAACGCCCGCGATCATCGTTCGCCGCTGGTGGCCCAGTGGCAGAACTTCAGCGTCGGGGTGCCGGTGCTCACGGTGCTGCTGCTGGCCGGGCCTGGCCTGCAGTGGCACGGCTGGGCGGGCCTGGGGGCCGGGGTCTACGTGGGGCTGTTCGAGATGGGCATCGCCTTCGTGCTGTGGCAGCTGGCGGTGCATCGGGTGTCGCGCACGGCGAGGGTCGCCAACCTGATCTTCCTCTCGCCGCCGGTCTCGCTGGTGCTGCTCTTCTTCATCGTCGGCGAGCCGATCCTGCCGTCGACTCTCGTCGGCCTGGTGCTGATCCTGGGCGGCCTGGGGCTGCAGCAGTGGCAGAAGAGCCCCGCGCCGGCGGCTCAATCCTGATCGGCGGGGGCGCCGGAGAGCGTGGTCACCCCCACGCCGTTTTCCTCGAGCAGCGGCTCGAGCTCGGGCCAGACGGTGTCGAGGAGGATCGGCTGGGCCGAGGCGGTGGGATGGATGCCGTCGGGCTGCATCAGGTCGTCCTCCAGCGCCACGCCCTCGAGCAGGAAGGGCACCAGCGGTAGCTCGTACTCCTCGGCGAGCCGGAAGAAGACCCCGGTGAAGGCGTCGCGGTAGGCCTGGCCGTAGTTGGGCGGGATGTCGATGCCGAGCAGCAGCACCTCGGCGCCGGCCGCCTGGCTCTGCTCGATCATGCCCGCCAGGTTGGCCTCGAACTGGCCCGGCGGCAGGCCGCGCAGGCCGTCGTTGCCGCCCAGCTCGAGCAGAACGATGTCCGGCTCGTGCTGTCCGAGGAGCTCGGGAAGCCGGTTGGCGCCGCCGCTGCTGGTCTCCCCGCTGATGCTGGCGTTGACCACATGCGCCTTCCCGTCCAGGCGCTCTTCCAGCAGACTGACCCAACCCTCGTGCCGCTCGATGCCGTAGGCCGCACTCAGGCTGTCGCCCATGACCAGCAGTACCGGGCGCCCCTCGGCCAGCGTCGGGCCGCCCGCCAGGGTGAGCAGCAGTGCCAGCCAGGCGAGTGCCTGCCGCCGGGCCGGCCAACCGAGGCGCCACGCATGACTACGAAACAGATCGGCGCAGCCCCGACCCGCCTGTACCGGAACAGCGTGAATCTGGCCAGCGCCGACCCAACGCTCAGGGAACCCCTTCACCATGTCCATCACCTCGCGAGCGGATGCCTCCCCGATTCTACACGCCGACCACCTGTCCAAGCAGGTCCAGAGCGGCGAGAGGCGGCTCACCATTCTGAGTGAGCTGCGGCTCACGGTGTTCGCCGGAGAGAGCGTGGCGATCCTCGGCCAGAGCGGTGCCGGCAAGTCGACCCTGCTGGGGCTGCTGGCCGGGCTCGATGCCCCCACCGGTGGCGAGCTCGAGCTGTTCGGCCAGCCGCTCTCGGCGCTGGACGAGGATGGACGGGCACGGCTGCGTGCCGGCCGGGTGGGGTTCGTGTTCCAGAATTTCCAGCTGCTGCCCACCCTCACCGCACTCGAGAACGTGCTGTTGCCGCTGGAGCTCACCCCCCAGCCCGACGCCGAGGCCCGTGCCTGCGACTGGCTGACCCGGGTGGGCCTGGGGGAACGGCTCGACCATCTGCCCAAGCAGCTCTCCGGCGGCGAGCAGCAGCGGGTCGCCCTGGCGCGGGCCTTCGTCACCGGCGCCGAGCTGGTGTTCGCCGACGAGCCCACCGGCAACCTGGACCCGGCCACCGGGGAACGCATCATCGAGCAGCTGTTCGCCCTCAACCACGAGGCCGGCACCACCCTGGTGCTGGTGACCCATGATCATGCGCTCGCCCGGCGTTGCGATCGCTGCCTGCGCCTGGAGGAGGGCCGGCTGGTGGAGCTGGCCCGCGACGAGGTGAGCGCATGAGCGGCAGCCCCCTCCTGGCCGGCGCGCTGCGGATGCTGCGGCTCTCGGCCCGCGGCCTGATCCGCGACCTGCGGGCGGCCGACGTGCGCGCCCTGTTCGTGGCCCTGGCCCTGGCGGTGGCCGCCTCCACCATGATCGGCTTCTTCCTCGACCGCCTCGACAAGGGGTTGACCCGCCAGGCGGGACAGCTGCTCGGCGGCGACCTGGTACTGGAGCAGGGCCGTCCCTTCGCGAGCGAGATCCGCCAGTCCCTGGAGGAGGCCGGCCTGATCCTGAGCGACCAGGTGGACATGGTCTCCATGGTCAGCCACGACGATGCCTTCCAGCCCGCCAGCCTCAAGGTCGTCGACTCGGTCTACCCGCATTACGGCCATAACCACGTGGACCTCGGCCAGGGCGTCGAACGGCTCGCCCAGGGCCCGGCCCCGGGCGAGGCCTGGCTGGCGCCGCGTCTGGCGCTGTTGCTGGAGGTCGAGATCGGCGACCGCGTGCGGCTGGGGGAAAGCAAACTCCGGGTGGGGGGGCTGATCGAGCGCGAGGCGGACCAGTCCGCCGGCTTCGGCAACTTCAACCCGCGCCTGATGATGCATGCCGCCGACCTGGCGGAGACCAACCTGGTGCAGGATGGCTCGCGGGTCGAGTTCGAGCTGCTGGCCGCCGGCTCGGCGGAGGCGGTGGATAGCCTCGCCCCGCTGCTCGAACGGCTGCGCCGCGACGGGGTGGAGGTTCGCGACGTGCGCCGTGACCGGCCCCAGCTCGGCAATGCCCTGGAACGGGCCGAGCGATACCTGAGCCTGGCAGGGCTCGCCGCCGTGCTGCTCGCCGGCGTGGCGGTGGCCATGGCCACGCGGCGCTATGTCGACCGCCACCTGGATACCGCGGCCCTGCTGCGCTGCTTCGGTGCCACCCAGGCCGAGCTGACCCGTCTGTTCGCGCTGCAGCTGCTGTGGTTGGCGCTGGTGGCCTCGCTGCTCGGCGCGGCCCTGGGGCTGGCCGGCCAGGCGGCGCTGCTGCAGCTGTTGACCACCTTCCTGCCGCTCACGCTGCCGCCGCCGGGGGGCCTGCCTCTGTGGCTGGGGATCCTCACCGCCCTGGCGGTGCTGGTGGGCTTCGCCGGCCCGACCCTGCTGCGGCTCAAGCGGGTCAGCGCCCTGAAGGTGCTGCGTCGCGAGCTCGACCCGCTGCCGGTCTCGGCCTGGCTGGTGGTGGCCGTGGCGGCCCTGGTGTTCGGTGGCCTGCTGTGGCTCTACTCCGGCGACCTCGGCCTCTCCGCCGGGCTGCTGCTCGGTGGCCTGGTGATGCTGGTGGTGCTCTGGGGCCTCGGTGCGCTGCTGCTGTCGGCAGTGCTGCGACTCGCGGCACGGCTGCCTCGGCGAGGCGGCCAGGAGGGGGGGCTGGCCCAGGCCCTGCGCCTGGGCGGCCAGCAGCTCGCCCGCCGGCGCCGTGCCAGCCTCGGCCAGCTGCTCGCCTTCTCGGTGACCTTCTTCGCCATGGCGATGATCGCCCTGGTGCGCGGCGACCTGCTGACCACCTGGCAGGACCAGCTGCCCGAGGACACCCCCAACTACTTCGCCATCAACATCCAGCCCGCCGAGCGTGAGGCCTTCAAGGATGTCCTGGGTGACGCCGCCGACGCGCGCAGTGCCCTCTATCCGATGGTGCGCGGGCGCATCACCGCGATCAACGACCGGCCGCCGCGGGAGGCGGTGCCGGCGGAGGCTCGCGGCGACAATGCCCTGCGCCGCGAGCTCAACCTGACCTGGCGCGAGACCCTTCCCGAGGGCAACCGGCTGGTCGCGGGACAGTGGTTCGATACCCTGGAGGAGCCGGCCGGCTGGTTCGCTGCCGTGGAGGCCGAGTCCCGGGCCGAACGGGTGCCGATCTCCATGGAGGACGGCCTGGCCGAGCGCTTCGGACTCGCCCTCGGCGACACCCTCACCTTCACCATCGGCGGGGCCGAGATCGTCGGCGAACTGACCAGCCTGCGCGACCTGGACTGGGACAGCTTCCGGCCCAACTTCTACGTGATCTTTCCCCCGGGGGTACTGGAGCGCTTCGGTCACAGCTATATCACCGCCTTCCACCTGGACGGCGACGATGGCGACACCCAGCGCCGCCTGGTGCGGGAGTTCCCGGGGGTCTCGCTGCTCAACATCGATGCTATCCTCGGCCAGGTGCGCGAGGTGCTGACCCAGGTGACCCGGGCGGTGGAGCTGGTGCTCGGCTTCGTGCTGCTGGCCGGCGTCAGCGTGCTCTATGCCGCCCTGACCGCCAGCCGGCCGGTGCGTGCCCACGAGAGTGGCCTGCTGCGGGTGTTCGGCGCCGGCAACCGGCTGCTCTCCCGGGCCCAGGGGGCCGAATTCGCCATCCTGGGGCTGGCCAGCGGGCTGATGGGGGCGCTGCTGGCCGAGCTCGCCACCGCTGCCATCTACCTGGCCTGGTTCGACCTGACGCCGCGGCTGCACGGCTGGCTGTGGCTGGTGCTGCCGCTGGGCGGGGCGCTCTCGATCGGTACCATCGGCCACCTGCTCTCCCGCGGCCTGCGCCGTCAGGCGCCGGCCGCGAGCCTCGGGCTGCTCGGCGAAACCTGAGCCACCGGCCCCTGCACGGGGCGGGGCTCGGGCTCTCGGGGTAGACTCAACCAGATCGACCGCTCACATCGGAGGTGTTCCGTGCTTGACTCCCGCTGGCCCCTGATCGCCGGGGCATCCCTGCTGCTGGCCGGTGCCCCGGCGCTGGCCGACGACCCAGAGCGCCTGGAGGCCGACCTGCGTGCCATGTTCGGCGGCCACGGCAGTTTCGAGCTCGGCGAGGTATCCGGGGCGCTGTTGCGCCGCCGTGCCACCGCCGAGGACCTGGTCTTCGAGACCGACGAGGGGGAGCGCCTGCGCCTCGCGCGCTATATCGTCAAGGGCGATTACGACAGCCCGGACGAGGTGATCCTCGAGGGGCTGCGGCTCGAGGACGGCCTGACCGAGTTGCCGCTGATGAGCGCCGAACGCATCGTGCTGGGCGAGCCGTCCCGGGCAGTCTTCCCGCTCGATGGCGACCTGGCACCGGAGGAGGTGCGCATCGGCAGCCTGGCCATCGACGACATCGTCATCGACATGGCCTCGGAGCTCGCCGAGGAGCTCTTCCAGGGGGCGGCCTTCCGCGAGGGCGGGGGTCGCCTGACCATCGCCAGGGTGCGCGGCGAGTCGCTGTCCCGTGATGCCATCGGCATGCTGGAGATCACCGAGGTGGCCGGCACCGGGCAGGACCTCGGCGACCTGGGGGCCGGCTCCTTCACCCTCGGTTCCCTGCGCCTCGAGGGCCTGGCCGGGCTGGAGGGGGCGGGGGAGGAGACCCTGGAGCTACTGGCCATCCGTGACATCGACATCGCGTCCGACCGCCTGGTGGCGACACTGGCGGAACTCGACCTCGATGGTGACTTCAGCGACGGCATCGGGGGCCTGAGCCTCGACGGCATCCGGCTCGATCTGGCCCGCATGATCGAGCTCGCCCCGGAACAGGAGCGGGCCCAGCTGCGCATGGCCAGCAAGGTGCTCACCGACGGCAGCGGCGAGCTGCGCCTGGATGCGACCTTCCTCGGCGACTGGGAGGAGGAGGGCGGTCGCAGCATCCTGAGAAGCAACAGCCGTGTGACCGTCCATGAGGCCCTGCGCCTGCTCATCGATATCGAGCTGCCTGTGGTGCTGCCCGACGGCGTGTCGCCGGAAGCGGTTTTCTCCGATGCCGACCTGCTGGAGGCAGCCACGCTGCTGGGCGGCGAGATCCACCTGACGCTGGCCGACCAGGGGCTGTTCGGCCGCCTGGCCACCCTGGGCGCGGCCATGGAGGGCGTCACCGAGGCCCAGTACCTCGAGCAGGTCCGTACCCAGGCCCAGGGCTTCGGCATGCTGTTCGGCCCCCAGGTGCAAGCGGTCCTGACGGGGCTGGTCGATCTGATGGCCGGCGCCGCCGAGGAACTGGAAGTCGGCATCACCCTGCCGGCGGAGAGCAATCTGGAGACCTGGGCCGGCGATCCCATGGCGCTGCCCGACAAGCTCTCGCTGAGCGTCGAGACCCGCTGACGCTGCAGTCTGGCTAAAGCCTGCATGAGAAAAGATGGTGATGCCCATGACGGCCTTTCAAGTGAAAGCCGTCATGGGCTGGGGTATCATGCGCAGCTCAGCTTTCCCCGTGATGCGAGGTTCCCCGCCGATGTTCAGCCGTGACATGCAGATTGCCGGTTTCGATGACGTCCTGTTCGATGCGATGCAGAAGGAAGTCGCTCGTCAGGAAGCACACGTCGAACTGATTGCTTCCGAGAATTACGCCAGCCCCCGGGTGCTGGAGGCCCAGGGCAGCCAGCTCACCAACAAGTATGCGGAAGGCTATCCCGGCAAGCGCTACTACGGCGGCTGCGAGTACGTCGATATCGTCGAGCAACTGGCCATCGACTATGCCAAGCAGCTGTTCGACGCCAGCTATGCCAACGTCCAGCCGCACTCGGGCTCCCAGGCCAACAGCGCCGTCTTCCAGGCGCTGGTCAAGCCGGGCGACACCGTGCTGGGCATGAGCCTCGACGCCGGCGGCCACCTGACCCACGGGGCCAGGCCCAACTTCTCCGGCAAGCACTACAACGCCGTGCAGTATGGCATCGATGCCACCGGCCGCATCGACTACGAGGAAGTGGCCCGCCTGGCCCGCGAGCACCGGCCGAAGATGATCATCGCCGGCTTCTCCGCCTACTCCCAGATAATCGACTGGGCCAGGTTCCGCGAGATCGCCGACGAGGTGGGGGCGTTCCTGCTGGTCGACATGGCCCACATCGCCGGCCTGGTGGCCGCCGGGGTCTACCCGAGCCCGCTGCCCCACGCCCATGTGGTCACCACCACCACCCACAAGACCCTGCGCGGCCCGCGCGGCGGCCTGATCCTCTCCGCCGAGAACGATGCCGACATCGAGAAGAAGCTGCAGTCCGCGGTCTTCCCGGGTGGCCAGGGTGGCCCGCTGGAGCACGTCATCGCCGCCAAGGCGGTCTGCTTCAAGGAGGCCATGGAGCCCGGCTTCAAGGCCTACCAGCAGCAGGTGGTGACCAACGCCCAGGTCATGGCCGGCGTGTTCATCGAGCGCGGCTTCGACATCGTCTCCGGCGGCACCGAGGACCACCTCTTCCTGCTCTCGCTGATCAAGCAGGGCCTGACCGGCAAGGACGCCGACGCCGCCCTGGGCCGTGCCCACATCACCGTCAACAAGAACGCCGTGCCGGGCGACCCGCAGAGCCCCTTCGTCACCTCGGGCCTGCGCATCGGCACCCCGGCGGTGACCACCCGCGGCTTCGGCGAGGCCGAGTGCCGTGAGCTGGCCGGCTGGATCTGCGACATCCTCGACGTCATGGCCGAAGGCGCCGACACCGCCGCCATCGAGGCCGAGGTGAAGGGCAAGGTCGAGGCCGTCTGCACCCGCTTCCCCGTCTATCGCTGAGGGGCCGGGCGCGAGAGCGCCCCGCACGCGACGCCCCCTCATGGTGCACCATGAGGGGGCGTTTTCATGTGCTTCTCCGGTGTGCGCCGTCATCCGGCAGCGGCGCCGCTGCCGGTCGGTCGGTGGTGAGACGCCGTTCCGTGCCGGTTATCGCTAGGCTGGCACGCTCCCTGCATCAGGCATGACGACTTCACCACCATGGAGCCGGACACGCCATGCCCCAGCACGCTTCCCGTGACTCGGTCACCCAGGATCCCGCGCTTCGTCCGCGCCTGCTCTTCACCGACCTGGACGGTTCGCTGCTCGATCACCACAGCTACGACTGGTCGACTGCGCGGCCCTGGCTCGCCCGGCTGAAAACGCTCGGGGTGCCGGTGATCCCGGTGACCAGCAAGACCCGCAGCGAGATCGTGCCGCTGCGCCAGGCCATTGGCCTCATGGATACGCCCTTCATCGCCGAGAACGGCGCCGTGGCCGGGCTGCCGCCGGCCTGGTGCCACGCCCGGCTGGACCGCGGCCCCGGCCCCGACGGCCTGGTGATCAAGACCCTGGGAGTGGACATCGGCTTTATCCGCAAGCGGCTCGCGGTGTGGCGTGATCGGCTGGGTGTGCGCTTCACCACCATGAGCGAGATGTCGCTGGAGGAGCTGGCCGGCTTCACCGGCCTGGCGGAACCTGAGGCGCGGCTGGCGCGGATGCGCGAGGGCAGCGAACCGCTGGTCTGGGCCGATGACGACGACGGGCTCGTGGCCTTTCGGGAAGGACTCGAGGGCGATGGCCTGCGCCTGGTCCGTGGCGGGCGCTTCTGGCATGTCACCGGCGAGTCCCACAAGGGCAGCGCCGTGAGCTGGTTGATCGAGCGCTTCCAGGCGCTGCGCGGCAGCCGCCCCCTGACCCTGGGGCTCGGCGACGGCCCCAACGATATCGCCATGCTCGAGCGCGTCGACCAGGCGGTGGTGATCCGCGGTTGTCACGGGCTCGAGGTGTCGCCGCAGCAGCCGGCGCTCTATCGCAGCGAGGCGACCGGACCCGCCGGCTGGGCCGAGGGGGTGGCCTACTGGTGGGGGCGAGCCGACCGCCGGGTGATTCCGGCGGAGGTCCGGGAAGCGCGTGAGGTGTCCAGGCGTGAAGCCTCGGGGGAGGCGACATGAGCGACTTCCACCAGAACGGCATCGTCACC
The DNA here is from genome assembly GCF_022487945.1 of Halomonas flagellata. NCBI lineage: Bacteria > Pseudomonadati > Pseudomonadota > Gammaproteobacteria > Oceanospirillales > Halomonadaceae > Halomonas > Halomonas flagellata. The sequence goes on along the minus strand of NZ_JAKVPY010000009.1, from coordinate 176,576 downwards.
GACTTCCACAACCTGACCCGCCGTCCGCTGGCCGAGCTCGAGGACGACCTGGTGCGCTTCTCGGCACGCCGGCCCATGAGCCTGATCCTGCCGTCGCTGTTCTCGGAGCTGGAGGGGCCGGCGCTGGCGCACATCGTCGACGAGATCGCCCGGGTGCCCTACCTCGCCGAGGTGGTGATCGGCCTCGATCGCGCCGACCGCGCGCAGTTTCTCCACGCCCGGGAGTTCTTCTCGACGTTGCCCCAGCACCACCGCATCCTGTGGAACGACGGTCCCCGGCTGCGGGCGCTGGATGCCGAGCTGGAGGCGCAGGGGCTGGCCCCCCAGCAGCCCGGCAAGGGCCGCAACGTCTGGTACTGTGCCGGCTATGTCCAGGCCTCGCAGCGTGGCGCCGTGGTTGCCCTGCACGACTGCGACATCCTCACCTACGATCGGGGGATGCTGGCGCGGCTGTTCTATCCGGTGGCCCACCCCCACTTCAACTACGAGTTCTGCAAGGGCTACTACCCGCGCATCGCCGAGGGGCGGCTCAACGGCCGGGTGTCGCGGCTGATGGTCACGCCGCTGCTGCGGGCGCTCAAGAAGATGCACGGGCCGCTGCCCTACCTGGAGTACCTCGACAGCTACCGCTATGCGCTCTCCGGCGAGTTCTCGATGCGTGCCGAGGTGCTCGACGGCATCCGCATCCCCGCCGACTGGGGCCTGGAGATCGGCGTGCTCTCCGAGGTGCACCGCAACTATTCGACCAAGCGGCTCTGCCAGGTCGACCTGGCCGACGCCTACGATCACAAGCACCAGCCGGTCTCGGAAGAGGACGCCTCGAGCGGGCTCAACCGCATGAGTCTGGACATCGCCAAGGCACTCTACCGCAAGCTGGCCACCCAGGGTGTGACCTTCAGCGCCGAGGGCTTCCGCACCCTCAAGGCCACCTACTACCGCCTGGCGCTGGACCTGATCGAGGCCTACGACCACGATGCGGTGATGAACGGCCTGAGCCTGGATCGCCACGGCGAGGAGCGCGCGGTGGAACTGTTCGCCGCCAACCTGCTCGAGGCGGGCAGTGCCTTCCTCGACAACCCCGGCGAGCGGCCCTTCATCCCCAGCTGGAACCGGGTCAAGGCGGCAATTCCCGATCTGCCGGATCGCCTGGCCGAGGCCGTGGAGCGCGACAGCGCCGGCCAGGTGTGATCCAGCGCAAGTCCGCGCCACCGAGCCCGCGGCGGGCTGCGCGCGAGCCGGCCTGATCCAGTATGCTGAAGGCATGGGTTCGCAGGGAAAGGATCGAAACGCCATGTCGACACTGACTTTCCAGGGGGCGGTCGGCGAGGTCACCGGCTCGCGATACCTCATCGAGCTGGATGGCGACGGCGGCTCCCACCGGCTGTTGCTGGAGTGCGGGCTGCACCAGGGTGGGGCCGATGCCAACGAGGCCAACGCCAGGCCCTTCGGCGCCCTGGCCGGGAAACTCGAGGCGGTGGTGCTCTCCCATGGCCACCTGGATCACGCCGGGCTGCTGCCCAAGCTGGTGCGCGAGGGCTACCGCGGGCCGATCCATTGCACCCGCGGAACGCGGGACCTGCTCGACATCATGCTGCGCGATGCCGCCTTCGTCATGGCCAAGGATCTCGAGTGGGAGAACAAGTGGCGCAAGCGCAACGGCAAGCCATCGGTCGAGCCGCTCTATGAGCTCGAGGACGTTGAGCGCACCCTGGCGCTCTGCGAGTCCCACCCCTACGGTCAGCCGGTCAGGCTGCCCGGCGGCGCGACCCTGGTGTTCCGCGACGCCGGCCATATCCTCGGCTCGGCCATCGTCGAGCTGACCATCCCCTCCGGCGGCCAGGCCAAGCGCCTGGTCTTCTCCGGGGACCTGGGCAACCCCGGTTCGGTGCTGATGAAGGATCCCGAGAAGGTCTTTGATGCCGACCTGGTGCTGATGGAGAGCACCTACGGCGATCGTGACCACCGCCCCCTGGACGAGACCCTCGAGGAGTTCGCCCGGGTGCTGGAGGAGGCCCATGCCGATGGTGGCAACGTGCTGATCCCTGCCTTCGCCGTGGGGCGCACCCAGGAGATCCTCTACCACCTCAGCGTGCTCTACCATGAGGGGCGACTGCGCCAGCAGATGGTGTTCCTCGACAGCCCCCTGGCGATCCGCGTCACCGAACTCTACCAGCGAGCGCGCAAGTCGCTCGACCCCGAGGATCTCAAGGTGCTCAACGTGGCCGCCAGCGGCGACACCAGCCGGTACCTGCCGATCCTGCGGCTGACCCGCACGGTGGAGGAGTCCATGGCCATCAACCGCATCCATGGGGGGGCGATCATCATTGCCGGGGCGGGGATGTGCAACGGCGGGCGCATCACCCATCACTTCCGCTACAACCTGGAAAAGCCCAACACCCGGCTGGTGATCGTCGGCTTCCAGGCCGCCGACACGCTCGGCCGACAGCTCGTCGACGGGGCCGAGCGGGTACGAGTGTTCGGCCAGGACCTGGCGGTGAAGGCCAGGGTGCACACCCTCGGTGGCTTCTCGGCCCACGCCGGCCAGAGCCAGTTGATCGGCTGGGCCGGGGCCTTCCGCAACGCGCCGCGCTTCTACCTGGTGCACGGCGAGCCGGGGGCCCAGCAGGTGCTCAAGCGGACCCTGGCCGAGAGCGGCATCGAGGCCGAGATTCCTGCCTACGGCGACCGCATCGAGATATGACCGTGCCCTACCCTTGGAGACCTACCGGCGCCGACGGTGGTCGAGTTCGATAACGACGGCGACGGTCGGCTCGCTTCTATATAATTAAATAATCTAATCTTAGAACCTGTTTTCGGGTATGCTGTCGCCATCTCGTGAGGCAGCGACATTCAGGAGGTTCCTTCCATGTCCAAGCCAACCGCGGCCCGACCCATTGTCACCCACTTCTTCGACCATCCGAGCAACACCTTCAGCTATGTGGTGCAGGATCCCTCGAGCCACGCCTGCGCCATCCTCGACTCGGTGCTGGATTTCGACTACGCCTCCGGGCGTACCGACGTGCGCTCCGCCAACGCGATCATCGCCTTCATCGAGCGCGAGGGCCTGGCCGTGGAGTGGCTCCTCGAGACCCATGTCCACGCCGATCACCTCTCGGCCGCCCCCTACCTGAACGAGGCGCTGGGCGGGCTGACCGGCATCGGTGCGAAGATCACCGTGGTCCAGGAGGTCTTCGGCAAGGCCTTCAATGCCGGCACCGAGTTCGCCCGCGACGGCAGCCAGTTCGACCGCCTGTTCGAGGAGGGCGACACCTTCACCATCGGCCACCTGGAAGGGCGGGTGCTGCATACCCCGGGCCACACCCCGGCCTGCCTGACCTACGTGATCGGCGATGTCGCCTTCATCGGCGACACCCTGTTCATGCCCGACTACGGCACCGCGCGCTGCGACTTCCCCGGCGGCGATGCGCGCACGCTCTACCGCTCCATCCAGAAGGTGCTGGCGCTGCCGGGCGAGACCCGCCTCTTCCTGTGCCACGACTACAAGGCGCCGGGTCGCGAGGAGTACCAGCACGAGACCAGCGTGGCGGAGCAGCGTGCCCTCAACGTGCACGTCCACGAGGGCATCGGCGAGGAGGAGTTCGTCAGGATGCGCACCGAGCGCGACGCGACCCTCGGCATGCCGAAGCTGATCATTCCCTCGGTGCAGGTCAACATGCGCGCCGGGGAAATGCCGCCCCCCGAGGACAATGGCCAGGTCTACCTCAAGGTGCCGATCAACCGGTTCTGAGGGCCGGCCGGCGACCCGCTGGCAGCCCACCCATGACATTGCACAATCGAAGGAGACGCATCGTGGATGTGACAGCGAGCCTGCAGGGGCTGGTCGGCGGTGTGCTGATCGGCCTCTCGGCCACCTGGTTGATGGCGACCCTGGGTCGTATCGCCGGCATCAGTGGGATCATCGGCAATCTCATCACCGTCAGGCCGAAAGGCGACAGCGCCTGGCGCCTGACCTTCCTGCTTGGCCTGATCAGTGGCCCTATCGTGCTGATGCTGCTTGGTGGCGGGCTGGGCAATGTGGCCGGTAGCCCGGATGGGGTGGTTGGCGAGCCGGCCGGCGGCGTGGCGGCGATGCTCGTCGCCGGTGTGCTGGTGGGGGCGGGCACCGGGCTCGGCAGTGGCTGCACCAGTGGCCACGGCGTCTGCGGCCTGTCGCGGCTGTCGGTGCGCTCGATGGTGGCCACGGTGACCTTCCTGGTGACGGCCATCGTCACCGTCTTCGTGGTGCGGCACCTGATCGGAGGTGGGGCATGAGAACCTTGATGGGCTATATCGCCGGCCTGTTGTTCGGCCTCGGCCTGGGCATCTCCGGGATGACCGACCCGGCCCGGGTGCTGGGCTTCCTGGATATCTTCGGTGCCTGGGACCCGACGCTGATGTTCGTGCTGGGTGGCGCCGTGGTGACCACCTTCATCGGCTACCGGCTGGTCTTCCGTCGTCCCGGCCCGCTCTTCGCCGAGGCCTTCCAGCTGCCGACCCGGCAGGACCTGGACGGACGACTGATCGGCGGCGCCGCGTTGTTCGGCATCGGCTGGGGACTCTCGGGCTACTGCCCGGGGCCGGCCTTCGCCTCCATTGGGGGGCTCACGGCGCCACTGCTCGCCATGCTGGTGGCGATGATCGCCGGCTGGTTCCTGGCCCGGGCGATTCCCGCCCGGGCCTGAGGTTCCGCCTGTCGGGGATGGCGCACGGTGCTCAAGGTGCCGCGCCACCCATCAGCTCGAGCAGATGCTCGTCGTCGGGCATGCCCTGGGTGCGTATCAGGCGGTCTCCGTCGCGTGCCATGGTCGTAGGGGTGGCGATCAGACCGAGCTCCTCGAAGAGCTGGTTGTTGTCGTAGACCTGCTCCTCGATCTCCCGGGGTTGGGCGGAGGGGGCGATCGACTCGCCGCTCTCGTGCTCGTGCAACGCCGAGGCGGGGTCGTCGGCCCCCAGCAGCGCGGCCGCCTTGGCCGGGCTGTCCTGGCCCAGCACGCCGACCATGATATGGCGCAGCTGTACCTCGCCGGCCTCGACCCACGGCCGCACCTCCTTCCAGAGCTGCCGGCAGAAGGGGCAGTTGGGGTCGGTGAAGGTGTAGACCACCCGTTGCGCATCGGGGTCGCCGTCGAGGATCCAGTGGCTGTTCTCCAACCTCTTCCAGAGTTCGGCAGTCTGGGCCGCGCGTACGTGCTCGTCGAGCGGGGCGCTGGAGAGGTCGTTGCCCTCGGCGTCCACCAGGGTGCCGACCACCGCATGCTCACCGTCGGCGGTGACATAAACGGCGAGCTCGCGTCCCTGGGCACTGGCGGCGTAGCCGGTCAGGCCCCCGGGGGCCGAGAACTCGGCATGGATGGTCAGGCCCTGGTCGGCGAGGGCCTGGACCGGGGCCGGCCAGTGATCGTCGGCCAGCACCGGGGCCGCCGCGGCGAACACCAGCAGGCCGGCGCGGAAAGCGAGAGGGAGGGAGCGCATGTCGTGGTTCTTGTCCATTCGTGGGCATGCTGTCCCGCTGACATTAGCATGCCGTCATCCCCTTGCCTTCCTTCCGGCATCCTCTCTTCGGTCACCCCAGGGCGTTCACCCGTCGTCGACGATGTCATCGCCGGGCAATACCAGCCAGAGGCTGCGGTAGGGGGCGAGGCTCTCGCCCCGCTGCCAGGGCGCGTTCTCCAGCAGGTCGAACCAGCGGTGCCGGCCGAGAACGGCGAGGCCCAGCGGCTGGCGCCGATCGCTGACATTGTGGATCGCCAGCAGGCGGCGGCCATCCGCCAGCGGGCCCCGTTCCAGTACCAGCAGTTCCGCGGCCGAGGGCACGACGCGCTGCGGAGCATCGGGATGGAAGCAGGGCTCCTCGCGACGTACCGCCAGGCGTCGCTTGAGGGCCAGGAAGACCTCTCGGGTCGGGGTGTTGCGGCTGTCGAGCAGTTCGTCCAATTCGTCGCGCTGCCAGTGGCGGCGGTTGATCGAGCGCAACCGCCCGCTGCGCTCGACACCCTCGTGGTCGTTGAGGGTGCCGGTCAGCGAGTGCAGGTAGAGCGCCGGGATGCCCTGCAGCGCCAGCATCAGGTGCTGGCTGCACAGGAAACGCTCCACCTGCCAGGGGTCCGGGCCGCGGTGCGTGCCCTGCATCGCCTCGAACCAGGTGATGTTGATCTCGTAGGGGCTGTCGCTCCCGTCGGCGTCGGCGCGCATGCTGACGAAGCCGCCGAAGCGGTGCATCAGCTCCAGCAGTGCCTCGATCTCGTGGGGTGGCAGCCAGCCCTCGAGCGGCCGTACCCCGATGCCGTCGTGGCTGGCGGTGAAGTTGAGGTAGCTGCAGCCCGGGGGCAGGGCGGGTAGGCTCTCGAGCCAACTGGCCAGGGTGCCGGCCTCGCCGCTGGTCAGGGTGTGAAGCAGCAGCGGCGGCAGGGGGAACTGGTAGACCAGATGGGCCTCGTCGGGGGGAGAGGGAAGACGATCGAGGCCCCCGTCCGAAAGACGATCGAGACCAAAGTAGCTGAGGTTCTCGCGATGGGGCACGTTGGTCTCGGTGAGCAGCAGGGTGCCCGGCGCCATGTGGTCGATGATGGCGCGCAGCAGTCGCACCACCTCGTGGGTCTGGGGCAGGTGGATGCAGGGGGTGCCGACCTCCTTCCAGAGGTAGGCGATGGCGTCCAGGCGGATGACCCGGGCGCCCTGCTCCAGATAGAAGAGCAGGATGCCGACGAACTCCAGCAGCACGTCGGGGTTGGCGAAGTTCAGGTCGATCTGGTCCTCGGAGAAGGTCGCCCAGAGGTGACGGGTGCCGCGGCGGGTCGATACCGGCACCAGCAGCGGGCTGCTGCGCGGGCGCACCACCGCCGAGAGGTCGGTGGCCGGGTCCATCTCGATGAAGAAGTCGCGCCCCGGCAGGCTGCCGCTCAGGTAGTCGACGAACCACAGCGATTCCCGCGACACATGATTCAGCACCAGGTCGACCATCAGGTCCCGGCGTTCGCCGAGCCGTCGGATATGCGACCAGTCGCCCAGCGCCGGGTCGACCTCGCGATAGTGGATTACCGAGAAGCCGTCGTCGCTGCTCCAGGGGAAGAACGGCAGCAGGTGGATACCGCTGAAGGTCTCCGGCAGGCGCGCCTCGAGGAAGGTCTCCAACGCCTCCAATGGCGGTCGGTCGCCGTCGAGCAGGCTGTCACCGTAGGTGATCAGCCACTGGTCGCGCTCGCTCCACAGCGGCATCGGCTTGCTGTGCCGGCGAGCCGGCATTGCACCACGCCGGTGCGAAAGCAGGGTCAGCAGGCGCCGCAGCACCTCCTCGGCGCGGGGGCCATAGAGGAAGGCCAGGCGGGCGCGGGCCCGGTCGATGAAGGCGGTCTCGTCCAGGGGGCGGGAGAGCGAGCGGGAGAGCGTCATGGGAAATCCGTCGATTGGCCGGGATGTCGTACGCCGCAGGCGTCGTGTCTTCCCTTGCAGGTCATGTGCCAACCGGGTGCATGCTGGGCGCTGACCCCGCAAGCCGTTACAATGCGAGATCGCTCACTTCACGTCGACCCCGGAATCCATCGATGCACTGTCCCTTCTGCGGAACCCATGACACCAAGGTGACCGACTCCCGGCTGGTGGCCGAGGGTGACCAGGTGCGTCGCCGCCGCCAGTGCGTGGCCTGTGGCGAGCGCTTCACCACCTACGAGACCGCCGAGCTGGTCATGCCGCGGGTGGTCAAGGGCGACGGTTCCCGGGAAACCTTCGACGAGAGCAAGCTGCGTGCCGGCATGCTGCGCGCCCTGGAGAAGCGCCCGGTCAGCGCCGAATCGATCGAGGCAGCGGTGGAGCGCATCCGCCAGACCCTGCGGGCCCGCGGCGAACGGGAGATCCATGCCCGCGACATCGGCGAGGAGGTGATGCACGCCCTCAAGCGCCTCGACCAGGTCGCCTATATCCGTTTCGCCTCGGTCTATCGCCGCTTCCAGGACATCGACGAGTTCCGCGCCGAGATCGACCGTCTGGCCCAGGAGCCGAGCTTCCGCCCGGACGACCCCCAGGACTGACGCCTTCCCACTCCAGCAAGGATTTCCATGGCCAAGCAGACCCCCGAAGCCTGGATGGCCCGGGCCCTGGAGCTGGCTCGCCGGGGCCTCTACACCACCGATCCCAACCCCCGCGTCGGCTGCGTGCTGGTCAAGCATCGCCGCCTGGTCGGTGAGGGGTTCCACCGGTGTGCCGGCGAGCCCCACGCCGAGGTGCATGCCCTGCGCGCCGCCGGCGCGGCCGCCCGGGGCGCCACCGCCTACGTGACCCTCGAACCCTGCTCCCACCAGGGGCGAACCGGCCCCTGTGCCGTGGCGCTGATCGAGGCCGGGGTGAAGAAGGTGGTGGTGGCCATGGCCGACCCCAACCCCGCCGTGGCCGGCCGCGGCATCGCCATGCTGCGCGAGGCCGGCGTCGACGTCGACGTGGGCATTCTGGAGGATCAAGCGAGGGAGCTGAATCCGGGCTTTATCATGCGCATGGACCATGGCCGTCCCTTCGTGCGGCTGAAGATGGCCATGAGCCTCGACGGGCGTACCGCGATGCGCTCCGGCGAGTCCCAGTGGATCACCGGCCCCCAGGCGCGGCGCGAGGTGCAGCGACTGCGGGCCCGTTCCAGCGCCGTACTCACCGGCGTGGAGTCGATCATCTTCGACAACTCGCGGCTCACCGTGCGGCCGGCCCAGCTCGAGCTCGACGAGGCGGAACTCATCGCCGGGCGCCAGCCGTTGCGGGTGGTGGTCGACAGCCACCTGCGCCTGCCCCAGGCGGCGGCCTGCCTGCGGGAGCCCGGCCGTACCCTGGTGGCGACCCGTGCCGACCCGGATCCCGAACGGCGCGAGCGACTCGAGACGGCCGGCGCCGAGGTGGTGGTGATGCCCTCGGCGGCCGACGGCCGGGTCGACCTCCATGCCCTGCTGCGTCACCTGGCCGAGGTGGAGCAGGTCAACGAGGTGCTGCTCGAGACCGGGGCGACGCTCGCCGGCGCCATGCTCGACGCCGGCCTGGTGGACGAGATGCAGTTGTTCGTGGCCCCGACCCTGCTCGGCGGCGAGGCGCGTCCGCTGTTCGCCCTGCCGGGGCTCGAGCGCATGGCCCAGCAGCGCCCGCTCGACATCCTCGATATCCGGGCCGTGGGCCGCGACTGGCGCATCACCGCCCGGCCTCGCTAGGCGAGCCACGAGCTGCGAGCGGTTGGTAACCACCCCGATAAGACGGAGATAGTTTGGAGCCCGAAGCCCGAAGCCAGAACTGGCGCCCGACGCCGCGCCACGGTACCCTGACGCCGTTTCGAGGCGGGGCGTTGCGCGCCGGCGACCCGACCGTCGCCGCGTCACGACATCCGCCACGCTGAATTTCTGGAGATTCCATGGTGCACTCCTCCTCCTCCGGGGGCCTGGCCCCCATCGAAGACCTGATCGAGGACATTCGTCAGGGCAAGATGGTGATCCTCATGGACGACGAGGATCGCGAGAACGAAGGCGACATCATCATGGCCGCCGAGAAGGTCGAGGCCGCGCACATCAATTTCATGGCGCGTCACGCCCGCGGCCTGATCTGCCTGCCGATGACCCACGAGCGCTGCGAGCGGCTGCGGCTGCCACTGATGGTGCGCGACAACGGCACCGGCTTCGGCACCAAGTTCACCCTCTCCATCGAGGCCGCCGAGGGCGTGACCACCGGCATCTCCGCCGCCGACCGCGCGCGCACCGTGCAGGCCGCGGTGGCCCGTGACGCCAGGGCAGAGGACATCGTCCAGCCCGGCCACATCTTCCCCCTGATGGCCGAGCCCGGCGGCGTGCTGCGCCGTGCCGGCCATACCGAGGCGGCCTGTGACCTGGCGGCGCTGGCCGGCCTCGACCCCAGTGGCGTGATCTGCGAGATCATGAACGACGACGGCAGCATGGCGCGCCGCCCGGAGCTCGAGCGCTTCGCCGCCGAGCACGGCCTGAAGATGGGTACCATCGCCGACCTGATCCACTACCGCATCCACAACGAGCAGACCGTGGAGCCGGTGGAGGCCACGCCGGTGAACACCGCCTTCGGCGAGTTGACCCTGCACGTCTTCCGCGACCGCATCCAGGGCGCCCACCACCTGGCGCTGGTCAAGGGGCACCCGACCCCCGAGGCGCTGACCACGGTGCGCGTGCACCTGGCCGACGTCATGCGCGACCTGCTCGGCCTGCAGCAGGGCGAGGGCGGCCACTGGACGACCCATAGCGCCCTCGCGGAGGTCGCCCGCGCCGATCACGGCGTCTTCGTGCTGCTCGACGACGGCCGTCCGCGCCAGGACTTCCTCGACTACCTCGAGGTGTTCCTGGAGCGCCGCCGTCCCCCGCGTACCAGCGATTCCGACGGCGCCGGCAACTACCTGACCATCGGCACCGGCTCGCAGATCCTGCGTCACCTGGGCGTTGGCCGCATGCGCCTGCTCAGCTCGCCGTGGAAGTTCTCGGCACTCTCCGGCTTCGACCTGGAAGTGGTCGAGCGGCTCGGGCCCGAGGACCGGGCTCCCGAGGACGACGTCCCCGGCGCCTGAGACCGACGAACGACGATCATCAACGGCACGGCACCGGCCGTGCCCCTGCGGATTCAGCAGGACGGGATTCACGAGGAACCTGGAACCATGCAACCGATTTCCCAAGTCGAAGGCAGCTTCGTCGACGTCGATGGCCGCTACGTGATCGTGGTGGGTCGCTTCAACCACCATGTGGTCGACAGCCTGGTTGAGGGCGCCGTGGACAGCCTGGTGCGCCATGGCGTCGATGGCGAGCACATCGATATCGTCCATGTCCCCGGGGCCTGGGAACTGCCGCTGGCGGTCAAGCGGGTGCTCAAGGTCGTGCGCCCCGAGGCGGTGATCGCGCTGGGCGCGGTGATCCGCGGCGGCACCCCGCACTTCGAGTACGTGGCCGGTGGCTGCAATGCGGCCCTCGGCAACCTGCAGCTCGAGTTCGATACCCCCATCGCCAACGGCGTGCTCACCGTCAACTCCATCGAGCAGGCCATCGAGCGCTCCGGCACCAAGGCCGGCAACAAGGGTGCCGAGGCGGCCATGGCGGCCATGGAGATGGTCTCGCTGCTGCGCTGCTTCAGCGACGATGACGGGGGTGAGGCATGAGCGACGAGCGCACCTCCCGCACACCCTCCAGGGCCCAGCTGTCGCGGCGCGCCGCTCGTGAGCTGGCGGTGCAGGGGCTCTACCAGTGGCAGATGACCGGCAAGTCGATCACCGCGGTGGAGGCGGAGTTCCGCAGCCAGGTGGCCGACGACGACCTCGAGGACCACGAGAACTGGCGCAAGGTCATGGAGATCGCCGACCTGGCGCTGTTCCATGAGCTGTTGCACAACGTGGTGCGCTTCAAGGCGGAACTCGACGCCACCATCTCCCCCTTGCTCGACCGTCGCCTCGAGGACCTCGATCCCATCGAGCTGGCCATCCTGCGGCTGGGGGCCTACGAGCTCTCCCGGCGTCTCGAGGTGCCCTATCGGGCGGTGATCAACGAGGGTGTCGAGCTGGCCAAGTCCTTCGGTGCCACCGACGGGCACAAGTACGTCAACGGCATCCTCGACAAGCTCGCCGGGCGGCTGCGTGCCGCCGAGGTCGCCGCCCGTCGCCGCTGAAGGTTGCCGCCGGATGCACAACGAATTCGAACTGATCGCCCGCTACTTCACGCCGGCGCCCCCCGCCCCCGAGGCCGGGGTGACCCTGGGCGTGGGCGACGACTGCACCCTGCTCGCCCCCACCCCGGGACATCGCCTGGCGGTCAGCGTCGACACCTCGGTGGCCGGCGTGCACTTCCCCGACGCGGCGCCGGCCGAGGCGATCGGCCACCGGGCCTTGGCGGTGAGCCTAAGCGACCTGGCGGCGATGGGCGCCCGTGCCCGCTGGTGCCTGATGGCGCTGACCCTCGCCCGGGCCGATGATGCCTGGCTGGAGGGCTTCTCCCGGGGCTTCCGGGCGCTGTGCGCCGCCACCGGCACCGCCCTGGTGGGGGGCGACGTGACCCGGGGCGCGACCACCATCGGCGTGACCGTGATGGGCGAGGTCGCCCCTCGGGCCGCCCTGACCCGCGGCGGGGCCCGTGCCGGCGACCTGCTGGCGGTGACCGGCGCCCTGGGCGGCGGGGCCGGCGGGTTGGCACTGTGGCAGCGGGGCGAGCGCGACCCCGCCCATCCGCTGCTGGTGCGCTACCTGTGGCCCCAGCCGCGGCTGGCGGCCGGCGAGGCCCTGCTGGGGCTGGCCACGGCGGCCATCGACATCTCCGACGGCCTGCTGGCCGACCTCGGGCATGTCCTCGAGGCCTCCGGCGCGGGCGCCGAGCTCGAACTCGAGGCCCTGCCGCTGGCCGAGGGGCTGGTGGCGGCCCTGGGTGACGAGCAGGCCCGACGGGCCGCCCTGGGCGGCGGCGATGACTACGAGCTGCTGCTGACACTGCCCGCCGAGCGGCTGGACGAGGCCCGCCGGCGTCTGGCCGCCCTCGGCCTGCCGCTCACCGTGATCGGCCGGATCACCGACACGCCGGGCGTGGTCGGGGCGGAAGACGGCGTCCCCGGCGGCTGGCAGCACTTCCAGGGCCAGCCCGACCAGGGAGAGAGGCCATGAACCGCGCGCCGGCCAGCGTCTGGCACCGTCCGACCCATTTCCTCGCCTTCGGGCTCGGCAGCGGCGCCGTGCCCTGGGCCCCCGGCACCTTCGGGACCCTGGCGGCCATTCCCTTCTACTGGCTGATCTCCGAGCTGCCCCTGAACTGGTACCTGGCGCTGGTGACGGTGTCCTTCATCGCCGGCATCTGGCTGTGCGACAAGACCTCCCGCGACCTGGGGGTGCACGACCACTCCGGCATCGTCTGGGACGAGTTCGTTGGCTACTGGATCACCATGGCGGCGGTGCCCTTTTCCTGGGAGGCCGCGCTGTGGGGGTTCGTCGTCTTCCGCATCTTCGATGTCTTCAAGCCCTGGCCGATCCGCTGGGCGGACCGCCGCGTGGCCGGTGGCTTCGGGGTCATGATCGACGATGTGCTCGCCGGCATCTACGCCTGGAGCACGATGCACCTGTGGTTATGGTTACACTGACGAGACGAATCGGTAACATGTCGATACACGGCGCCATGTGCGTGCGTGTGGCCTGCGACATGCCTCGGTGTCTTGCGATGGCCTGAGTCTCGGTAGCGGGTTGCCGGTGCCGGCATCCAGGGGAGGGGAGGCCGCGATGCGCAAGGAACGACTGATCGTCCCGGTGGTGGTGGGGCTGGCGGTGGTCTGGGCGGTGGCCCAGCTCGTCGCCGGGCTGCTGTTCGAGCGGGAGCTCGCCCGGGCCATCGACGACCTCGAGGCGCGGGGCGAGCTGGTGGTGGAACGCACCGATATCGAGCGGGGCTGGCTGACCTCCAGCGGGACCATTCGGCTGGCCCCCCTGCTGGGTGATGCCTGGCAGCTCGAGCTCAGCTACGAGGCGCGCCATGGCGTACTCAGCACCCGCGTCGACGGCCAGGTGATGCCGCGCCTCGGGCCGCATCAGGTGCGGCTGTTCGGCGATGCATTGCCCTCCACACCGCCGCGCTGGCGCGCCAGCTACCGCACCCTCGGTGGCACCCTGGACGGCAACATCCAGTTGGCGCCCTTCATCGCCCGGCAGGGCGAGCGTCAGCTGGACTTCGCCGGTGGCGAGATCCGCTTCGATGGCGAGTATGGCGACTGGCACCTGCTGGCCCGCCTCGAGGCGCTGAAGCTGAGCGACGGCCGGGCCACCCTCGAGGCGGGCCCGGTCGTCCTCGAGAGCCGCTATGCCTACACCGCCGGTGCCCACCACTTCACCCAGCACGACCTGCTGCGCACCGAGCGCCTGGCCTGGCGTCAGCCCGACCTGGAGCTGGAGGCGCGGGACCTGGTCTACCGGAGCCTGATGCATCTCGATGAGCGCGAGCTGAGCATCGACGGCGAGTTGACCATCGGCGAGGTGCAGGCCGCTGACCAGCTGCTGCTCACCGGCCGGGTGGGAATGGCGCTCTCGCGGATCAATGCCGATGCCCTGCGTGGCGTGCTGGCCGAGCTGCGCGACGAGGCGGCCCGGGGCGATGCCGCCCGGGAAGGACGCGAACTCCTGGCCAGGCTGGAGCCGGGACTGATCGCCATGCTGCAGGATTCGCCGCGTCTCGATGTCACCACGGTGGACCTGGACAGCCCCATGCTCGGCCTGGCGGTCCACGGCGACGGCGCGCTGTTCTTCGATGCCCGCCACCTCGACGAACTCAGCCTGCTCGGGCTGGATGACGAGCGGCAGCGGGTGCGCTGGCTGTCACGGCTGGACGGCGACTTCACCTGGCACGACGTGCCCACGGTGGTGGCCCTGTGGCTCGGCCTGCCGCTGGATACCCGCACCCTGGAGATCGACGTGGTGCGCGGCCAGGTGCGGGTCAACGGGCGTCCCCTGCCGCCGCTGTGGCGTTGAGCCGCGACGTCGTCGTGGGCCTCGCGACTTGAAGTCGGTACCTGTCGCCCGCATTCCTCTAACCAGTTTGCTTGCGTACACAACTCGGATCAGGACGACACGCCATGAGCGACGATCAGGAGCGCCCCGGGGACCCGGAGGTCCCGGGCTGGGCTCGGGAGCCATACGATGACGGTGACGAGCTTCCCTTCGACGAGGAGGAGCAAGGCCGCGGCCATGCCGTGGTGCCAGCCAGGGAGACCCTGCCCGAGCGCATCTACCTACTGCCGATCCATAACCGGCCGTTCTTTCCCGCCCAGGTGCAGCCGCTGGTGATCAACCGCGAGCGCTGGGAGGAGACCATGCGCCGGGTCGGCAAGACGCCGCACCATGTCGTGGGGCTCGCCTTCGTCGGCGAGACCGCCGTCGAGGAGCTCGGGCACGAGCACTTTCCCGAGGTCGGTACCGCGGTCAAGGTCCACAAGCTGCAGGGCGAGGAGCAGCAGATCCAGTTCATCGCCCAGGGGCTGCAGCGCTTCAGGATCCGGCGCTGGCTGTCGAAGACGCCGCCCTACCTGGTGGAGGTGAGCTATCCCCGCGAACCGGTGGACGCCGAGGACGACGAGGCCCGCGCCTACGCCATGGCGCTGATCAACGGCATCAAGGAACTGCTGCCGATCAACCCTCTCTATGGCGAGGAGCTCAAGCACTACCTCAACCGCTTCAGCCCCCACGAACCGGGGCCGCTGACCGACTTCGCCGCGGCCATCACCTCGGCCAAGGGACACCTGCTGCAGGATGTGCTGGCGACCCTGCCGGTGGTGACGCGGATGCAGAAGGTGCTGCCGCTGCTGCACAAGGAGATCGACGTCGCCCAGCTGCAGAGCGAGATCAGCGAACAGGTCAACGCCCAGATGCAGGAGCGCCAGCGCGAGTTCTTCCTGCGCGAGCAGCTCAAGGTGATCCAGCGCGAGCTCGGCATCTCCAAGGACGACCGCGAGAACGATGTCGACACCTTCCGCGAGCGACTCGAGGGCCTGACGGTGCCGCCCAGGGTGCTGACGCGGATCGAGGAGGAGCTCGACAAGCTCTCGGTGCTGGAGACCGGCTCGCCGGAGTACGGCACCACCCGCAACTATCTGGACTGGCTGACCTCGATGCCCTGGGGCGTGCACAGCGCCGACAACCTGGACCTCCCCCACGCCCGGGCCATTCTCGACCGGGACCATGACGGCCTCAAGGACGTCAAGGAGCGGATCATCGAGTTCCTCGCCGAGGGCACCTTCAAGGGCGACGTGGGGGGCTCGATCCTGCTGCTGGTGGGGCCCCCCGGGGTGGGCAAGACCTCCGTCGGACGCTCCATCGCCGAGGCGCTGGGGCGTCAGTTCTACCGCTTCTCGGTGGGCGGCATGCGCGACGAGGCCGAGATCAAGGGGCATCGGCGCACCTACATCGGCGCCATGCCGGGCAAGCTGGTGCAGGCGCTCAAGGAGGTCGAGGTCGAGAACCCGGTGATCATGCTCGACGAGATCGACAAGCTGGGGCAGTCCTTCCAGGGCGACCCGGCCTCGGCGCTGCTCGAGGTGCTCGACCCCGAGCAGAACGTCGACTTCCTCGACCACTATCTCGACGTGCGCCTCGACCTCTCCAGGGTGCTGTTCGTCTGCACCGCCAACACCCTGGACAGCATCCCGCCGGCGCTGCTCGACCGCATGGAGCAGATCCGTCTCGCCGGCTATATCGCCGAGGAGAAGCTGGAGATCGCCCGGCACCACCTCTGGCCCAAGCTGCTCAAGCGCGACCGCATCCCGAAGAAGCGTATCAACCTCACCGAGGCCGCGCTCAAGCAGGTGATCGAGGGCTATGCCCGGGAGGCCGGGGTGCGCCAGCTCGAGAAGCAGCTGCATCGCATCGTGCGCAAGGCGGCGGTCAAGCTGCTGGAGAACGGCCAGCAATCGGTGCGGGTCTCGGTGAACAACCTCGAGACGTTTCTCGGCGCGCCGCTGTTCCGCAAGGAGCGGGTGCTCCAGGGCGAGGGGGTGGTCACGGGGCTCGCCTGGACCGCCATGGGCGGGGCGACCCTGCCCATCGAGGCCGGCAAGGTGCATGCGCTCGACCGCGGCTTCAAGCTCACCGGCAAGCTCGGCGAGGTGATGCAGGAGTCGGCCAACATCGCCTACAGCTACGTGCTGGGGCACCTGAACGAGTTCGGTGCCGATGCCGACTTCTTCGATTCCGCCTTCGTGCACCTGCACGTGCCGGAAGGCGCCACGCCCAAGGACGGCCCCTCGGCCGGGGTGACCATGACCACGGCGCTGCTCTCGCTGGCCAAGCATCGCGCCATCGGCCGGTCACTGGCGATGACCGGTGAGCTGACACTGACCGGCCAGGTGCTGCCGGTGGGCGGCATCCGCGAGAAGATCATCGCCGCCCGCCGAAGCGACATCTTCGAGGTGATCCTGCCCGAGGCCAATCGCCGCGACTTCGACGAGCTGCCCGACTTCCTCAAGGAGGGCATGACGGTGCACTTCGCCGGCCGCTACCCTGACGTGGCGCGGGTAGTGTTCGGCTGAAGGCGCCAAGCTGCTTGGAATGAGCAGCGAATGAGGGCCGTCGGGCGCTGCAGCGAAGCGATATCTACCCGGGAACGCTGGCTACGAGCGCAGCGGCGCGCGGAAATCGGCAGGGATGCCGATTTAGGGCCGGCAAGAGGGACCTCGATCCGGCCCGACGCGTTGGCCGCAAGCGAAGTGCCAGGGTTTCGTTCCCGGGATCGTGAGCGCAGCGGCCGGCTGGCCTCTTAGGCTTGGGAACGCGGCTTTCCCGGCGACAGGCCTTCGCGGAGGCGCTGTGAACCCTTCCTTGGGCGCTACTTTTTCCATCCCTGGAAAAAGACCTCCGCATCGACCTGTCCCCGGCGCCGCTCACGTCAGCAGGTACTTGCTAGCATCCTCCCGTCGCTTCCCACTTGTGGCAAGGCCGCGCCGCTCGTGCCAGAATCAACGGCCAACCTGGACACCGAGACCGTCGGGCCGCCCCTCCTGAGCGTGGGGCGGTCCAAGACGGCGTAAGCGCACAGAGGACACCATGCCCGAGTATCGTTCCCGCACCACCACCGCCGGCCGCAACATGGCCGGCGCCCGCGCCCTGTGGCGTGCCACCGGCATGAAGGACGACGACTTCCACAAGCCGATCATCGCCGTGGCCAACTCCTTCACCCAGTTCGTGCCCGGTCACGTGCACCTGAAGGACATGGGCCAGCTGGTGGCCCGCGAGATCGAGAAGGCCGGCGGGGTGGCCAAGGAGTTCAACACCATCGCCGTGGACGACGGCATCGCCATGGGCCACGACGGCATGCTCTACTCGCTGCCGAGCCGCGACATCATCGCCGACAGCGTCGAGTACATGGTCAACGCCCACTGCGCCGACGCCCTGGTGTGCATCTCCAACTGCGACAAGATCACGCCCGGCATGCTGAATGCCGCCATGCGCCTGAACATCCCGGTGATCTTCGTCTCCGGCGGGCCCATGGAGGCGGGCAAGACCAAGTTGCTCGACCACGGCATCGACCTGATCGACGCCATGATCTCCGCCGCCGACGACCGCTACAGCGACGCGGAGATCGAGGAGATCGAGCGCAGCGCCTGCCCGACCTGCGGCAGCTGCTCGGGCATGTTCACCGCCAACTCCATGAACTGCCTGATGGAGGCGCTGGGCCTGGCGTTGCCGGGCAACGGCACCGTGCTGGCCACCCACGCCGACCGTCGTCGCCTGTTCGAGGAGGCCGGCCAGCGCATCGTCGATCTCGCCAAGCGCTACTACGAGGGCGGGGAGAGCCACCTGCTGCCGCGGGCCATCGGCTCCCGGGCGGCGTTCGCCAACGCCATGACCCTGGACATCGCCATGGGGGGCTCCACCAATACCATCCTGCACCTGCTGGCCGCTGCCCAGGAGGGCGAGGTCGACTTCACCATGGCCGACATCGACCGGCTGTCGCGGGAAGTGCCGCAGCTGTGCAAGCTGGCGCCCAATACCCAGCAGTACCATATCGAGGACTGCCACCGCGCCGGCGGCATCATGGCGATCCTCGGCGAGCTCGACCGCGCCGGGGTGCTCGATACCCGGGTGCCCACCGTCTACGGCGACACCCTCAAGGCGGCCCTGGACGACTGGGACATCATGCGCTCGCCGAGCCCCGAGGTGGTCGAATTCTACAAGGCCGGCCCCGGCGGCATCCCCACCCAGGAGGCCTTCTCCCAGGCCGCCCGCTGGCCGAGCCTCGACGGCGATCGTGCCGCCGGCTGCATCCGCGACCTGGAACATGCCTTCTCGCGGGAGGGCGGCCTGGCGGTGCTGTTCGGCAACATCGCCCAGGACGGCTGCGTGGTGAAGACCGCTGGCGTCGACGACTCCATCCTGGTCTTCGAGGGGCCGGCCCATGTGGTCGAGTCCCAGGACCAGGCC
This sequence comes from Halomonas flagellata, assembly GCF_022487945.1. Taxonomy (NCBI): domain Bacteria; kingdom Pseudomonadati; phylum Pseudomonadota; class Gammaproteobacteria; order Oceanospirillales; family Halomonadaceae; genus Halomonas; species Halomonas flagellata. The sequence goes on along the minus strand of NZ_JAKVPY010000009.1, from coordinate 157,678 downwards.
GTCGAACACATCCTCGAGGGCAGGGTGACCGAGGGCGAGGTGGTGGTGATCCGCTACGAGGGTCCCAGGGGGGGGCCCGGCATGCAGGAGATGCTCTATCCGACCTCCTATCTCAAGTCCAAGGGCCTGGGCAAGGCCTGTGCGCTGATGACCGACGGGCGCTTCTCCGGCGGTACCTCGGGACTCTCCATCGGCCATGTCTCGCCGGAGGCCGCGGCGGGTGGCGCCATCGGCCTGGTCGAGAGCGGCGACATCATCCAGATCGACATCCCCAACCGCGCCATCAACGTCAAGCTGACCGATGCCGAGCTCGCCGCGCGCCGCGAGGCGGAAGAAGCCAAGGGCAAAGATGCCTGGAAGCCGAGCATCCAGCGTGACCGCAAGGTCTCGGCGGCGCTCAGGGCCTATGCGCTGCTGGCCACCTCGGCGGACAAGGGCGCGGTGCGCGACCTGACCAGGCTCGATTGAACGGCCCCGACCCCGAACCCGACCCCGGCCCAGCGCCGGGGTTTCCTTCTGTTCCCCTCCGCAAGGAACCCCGACCATGAAAACCCATACTCTGAGTGTCGGCCTGGTCGGCTACGGCATGGCCGGCCGGACCTTCCACGCCCCCTTGATCCACTCGGCCCCCGGGCTCGAGCTGACCGCCGTGGTCAGTCGCGATGCCGAGCGGGTGCATGCCGACCTGCCCGAGGTGGCGGTGGTCGACAAGGCCGCCAGGCTGTTCGCCCGGGCCGACATCGACCTGGTGGTGATCGCCACGCCCAACGACACCCACTTCCCGCTGGCCAAGGCGGCGCTCAACGCCGGCAAGCATGTGGTGGTCGACAAGCCGTTCACCATCACGCTGTCCGAGGCACGCCTGCTCAAGGCCCAGGCCGAGGAAGCCGAGCGGATGATCAGCGTGTTCCACAACCGGCGCTGGGACAGCGACTTCCTGACCCTCAAGGGGCTGGTGAAGGACGATACCCTCGGGCGGGTGGTGGCCCTGGAGTCCCGCTTCGATCGCTTCCGGCCGAACGTTCCCGACCGCTGGCGCGAGCAGCACGGGCCCGGCGCCGGCATCTGGTACGACCTCGGCCCGCACCTGCTCGACCAGGCCCGCGAGCTGTTCGGCATGCCCAGAGCGATCCTGCTGGATCTCGCCACGGTACGCGACGCTGCCGAGGTGGATGACGACTTCCTGGCGCTGCTGGAGTACGACGGGCTACGGGTCAGCCTTCAGGCCAGTACGCTGGCCGCCGAGCCGACGCCGCGCTTCCGGGTCCATGGTACCCGGGGCAGCTTCGTGAAATATGGCCTCGACCCCCAGGAGGACCGTCTCAAGGCCGGTGAGACACCTTCGCCGCAGTGGGGGGAGGACCCGGTGTTGGCCAGCCTCACCCTGGCCGAGGGCGCCGACGCCAGCCCGGTGGCTCGCGAGCTGCGCTGCCAGCCCGGCGACTACCTGGCTTACTACTCCGGCATCGCCGACCACCTGCTGCATGCCACCCCGGTACCGGTGGACATCGACGAGGCCATCGAGGTGATGACGCTGCTGGAGACCGGCCTCGACAGCTATCGCCAGGGGCGCTGGCTGAAGCTGAAGGAGGGTAATGGCCTCAGGAAGCGACTCCACACCCACTGAGCCCCGGCGCGAGGGCGTCCCGGCGCTCCGCTCGCCTACCAGAGCGTCGGGGGTTCTGCCTCGTTGCGCAGTCGTTCCCGGGCGATGAACAGGGCGGCGATGGCCCGGGCCTCGTGGAAGTCCTCCCTGGCCAACAGCGCCGGGAGCTCGTCGAGGGCGTGGGTCTCGACGATCAGCGGCTCCGGTTCGTCGCCGGGCAGCCGTCTCGGATACAGGTCGGTGGCCAGCAGCACCTGCATGCGGTGGCGCATGTAGTTGGGCGCCAGCGACAGTTCCACCAGCGGCTCGATGCGATGGGCCCCGAAACCGCACTCCTCCATCAGCTCGCGGTTGGCGGCGCTGACGATGTCCTCGCCGGGGTCGACCAGCCCCTTGGGCAGGGTCAGTACGTAGTCCTCGAAGCCGGCGGCATACTCGCGGATCAGCAGCACGTGCTCGGGGTCGGGCATGGCGACGATCATCACCGCCCCCTGGTCGCTGCCGGTGAGGCGCTCGAAGGTGCGCTCCTCGCCGTTGGAGAAGCGCAGCTCCAGCGCCTCGACATGGAACAGGCGGCTCCTCGCCACCGACTGGCGCGCCAGCACGCTGGGCTTCTCGGGCCAGGACTTGTCGGCACGGGGGCTGTACGGGCCGGGGGAATCTGACATGGGCTCTCCCATTGAGCGGTCGTCGAGCAGGGCTATCGCAGTTGACTGTAGCGCGGCCTGCCGGCGGATCAGCCCCGAGCAATGCTGCTATCTGCGATAGCCCGGTCGTCGAGTGGGTGGAATGCGCCGTCGGCATCGATTGGGTACAATATCACGCCTTCCGCCACCACCGACGCCATCCGGAGCCGCGATGATCGACTGGCGCGCCATCGACACCGTCCTGCTGGACATGGACGGCACCCTGCTGGACCTGCACTTCGACAGTCACTTCTGGCTGGAGCACCTGCCGCGGCGCTATGTGGAACTGCACCGCCTGGACGAGGCCACCCAGGAGGAAGTGCGCTCGCGGGTCCTCCACGAGAAGGGCACCCTGAACTGGTACAGCCTGGCCTACTGGAGCCGCGAGCTCGATGTCGACATCGTCGCCCTCAAGCGCGAGATACAGCACTTGATCGGTCTGCGCGGCGATGCCCTGGACTTCCTCAAGTGGCTCAGGCGGGCCCACCCCCGGGTGGTGCTGGCCACCAATGCCGACCGCGAGAGCCTCGAGCTCAAGCTGCCGCTCACCGGACTCGAGGCCTATCTCGACGCCATCGTCTCCTCGGCCGACCTCGGCGTGCCCAAGGAGGAGCAGGGGTTCTGGTTTGCGCTGCAGGAGGTCGAGCCCTTCGATCCGAGCCGCACCCTGTTCATCGACGACAACCCCTCGGTGCTGGAGAGCGCCCGCGAGTTCGGCATTCGCTACCTGCTGGGCATCAAGCAACCCGACAGCACCCGCCCCGAGAAGGACCTCGAGGAGTTCATTGCCCTGGACCGCTTCGCCGCCATCCTGCCCGGCAACCTCCCGCCGACGGCAGAAGAGGGGAGTGGCCATGGATAGCGTGCGGCTCGACAAGTGGCTGTGGGCGGCCCGCTTCTTCAAGACCCGGGCGCTCGCCAAGAAGGCCATCGAGGGCGGCAAGGTGCACTACAACGGCACCCGCGCCAAGACCAGCAAGAGCGTCGAGATCGGTGCCCTGGTCCGCGTGCCCCAGGGCTGGGACATCCTGGAGGTCGAAGTGGTGGCGCTCTCCGACCAGCGCCGCGGCGCACCCGAGGCCCGCGAGCTCTACCGCGAGACGCCGGAGAGCGTCGCGCGCCGCGAACGCGAGGCCGAGGCCCGCCGCCTGACCAACCAGGCGATGCAGCATCCCCTCAAGCGCCCCGACAAGAAGCAGCGCCGCGAGATCCAGCGCTTCCAGCGTCGGCAGGACGACGACTAGACAGAGAGATTCATGACCGACCAGATCCAGCGTTTCCTCTTCGACAACACCAATGTGCGCGGCGAGATCGTCACCCTCGAGCGGGCCTACGCCGAGGTGCTCGAGCGCCACGAGTATCCCCCGGTGGTCAACCGCCTGCTCGGCGAGCTGCTGGCCGCCGTGGCCCTGCTCACCGATATGGTCAAGCTCGACGGCACCCTGAGCATCGAGGTGCGCGGCCAGGGGACCCTCGCGCTGCTGATGGCCGAGTCCAACCCCGGCGGCGAGCTGCGCGCCATCGCCCGCCTGGCCGAGGACCGGCCGATCCCCGGTGACGACACCGGCTTTCGCGAGCTGCTCGGCCAGGGGCAGATCATGATCACCATCGATCCGACGGAAGGGCACCGCTATCAGGGCGTGGTGGCGCTCGACCGGGATAGCCTGGCCGGCTGCCTGGAGGACTACTTCACCCAGTCGGAGCAGTTGCCGACCCGGCTGTGGCTCACCGCCGACGGGGCCCGTGCCGGTGGCCTGCTGCTGCAACGCCTGCCCGACGAGTCGATGAACCGGGACGCCGATGCCTGGGAGCGCACCCAGCAGCTCGCCGCGACCCTGAAAAGCGACGAACTGCTGGGGCTCGAGCCGCTCGAGGTGCTGCGTCGCCTCTATCACGAGGAGACCGTGCGGGTCTTCGACCCCAGGGCGCTGCACTTCGGCTGCACCTGTTCCCGCGAACGCATCGCCTCCGCGCTGCTGACCCTGGGCGAGCAGGAGCTGCGCGAGGTGTTGGCCGAGCAGGGCAGCATCGACACCCAGTGCCACTTCTGCCATACCCGCTACCACTTCCCGGCCGCCGAGATCGAGGCGCTGCTGGCCTCGCCGGATGGCTCGCCGCCCACCCTGCATTGACGTGGCGGTTGCCGGCGGCGGTGAGAGCCGGCAGGGCAATGCTGCATGGCACAATCGATTTTGTAGCGAACGGCTTCGATGTAGTAGTAAAACTACATGAAGTTCGGCCAGGAGCGGCGTTTCCCGCCGGCCCTCTTTTTGCCATAATGGCGCCGCTTTTCATCGGCACGATCGCCGCCACAACGAGACGGGAATACCCGCACCCGGCGATCGTTGGCACGTCACCCGATGCGTCATCGACGCCCGGCAAACGAGAGAGAACCGGCCGCAAGGCCCAGGAATCGACATGACCACGACCCAAGCCGCTTCCCAGGCTGCCAGTGTGCAGCAAGCCGCCACCGCCCAGGCCCACGTCAACCTCAGCAGCGCCGAGCTGATCGAGCGTGCCGTGACCCGTGGCGAAGGCCGCCTGGCTGCCAACGGTGCCCTGGTGGTGAACACCGGTGCGCGCACCGGCCGCTCGCCCAAGGACCGCTTCATCGTCGACGAGCCGTCCACCAGTGCGCAGATCGACTGGGGCAGCGTCAACCGTCCCTTCGACAGCGGCAAGTTCGACGCCCTCTGGGCGCGCGTCGAGACGCATCTGAACGGCGGCGAGCGTTTCGTTTCCGAACTGCACGTGGGCAGTGACCCGGTTCACTACCTCCCGGTGCGGGTGACCACCGAGACGGCCTGGCACAACCTCTTCGGTCGCACCATGTTCGTGCGCCCCGAGGCGTTCAACCCCTCCGCCAAGGAGGCGTGGACCATCCTCAACGCTCCCTTCTTCGAGTGCGACCCGGCCCGTGACGGCACCAACAGCGACGGCTGCGTGATCCTCAACTTCGCCCAGAAGAAGGTGCTGATCGCCGGCATGCGCTACGCCGGCGAGATGAAGAAGTCGATGTTCTCGGTACAGAACTTCCTGCTGCCGGCCTCCGACGTCCTGCCCATGCACTGCTCCGCCAACGTCGGCGAGGACGGCGAGACCACCCTGTTCTTCGGCCTCTCCGGCACCGGCAAGACCACCCTTTCCGCCGACCCGGCGCGCTTTTTGATCGGCGACGACGAGCACGCCTGGGGGCCGGGCACCGTCTTCAACATCGAGGGCGGCTGCTACGCCAAGTGCATCGACCTCTCCGAGAAGAACGAGCCGGTGATCTGGAAGGCGATCAGGTTCGGTGCCGTGCTCGAGAACGTGGTCCTCGATGATCGCCGCGAGCCCGACTACACCGACGACAGCCTGACCCAGAACTCGCGTGCCGCCTATCCGCTGGAGCACGTCGACAAGCGCGTGCCCGAGAACCGCGCCGGCGAGCCCAACGCCATCATCTTCCTGACCTGCGACATGTCCGGCGTGCTGCCGCCGGTCTCGGTGCTCTCCAAGGAAGCCGCAGCCTACCACTTCCTCTCCGGCTACACCGCCAAGGTCGGCTCCACCGAGATGGGCTCCTCCGCCGGTCTCGAGGCGACCTTCTCCACCTGCTTCGGGGCGCCCTTCTTCCCGCGCCCGGCGCGCGAATACGCCGATCTGCTGGTCAAGCGCGTGGCGGCCAGGGACGCCCAGGTCTACCTGGTCAACACCGGCTGGACCGGCGGTGCCTACGGTGAGGGCGGCGCGCGCTTCTCGATCCCGACCACCCGCGCCATCATCAGCGCCATCCAGTCCGGCGTGTTGCGCGACATCGAGACCCGGCACATCGACGGCCTGAACCTCGAGGTGCCGGTGTCCGTGCCGGGCGTCGACTCCCGCCTGCTCGACCCGCGCGAGACCTGGGCAGACAAGGCCGCCTACGACCGACAGCTGAACGAGCTGGCCGCCAAGTTCGTCGACAACTTCAAGAAGTTCGACGGCGTCAACGAGGCCATCGTCAAGGCCGGGCCCAGCCTGATCTGAGGTGATGTTCGACAGCGAACCGCCGGTGTCGCCGGCGGTCTGAACGGGGGAAGGGCGCGCGTCCTTCCCCCGTTTACTTCATGCATCCGGATTGCCTTGCCTGTCGAGGCGTAGGGATAGGGAGAAACGGCGATACCCAACGCGGGAGGCTTGTCATGCAACGACGCCATTTCCTGGGAATGCTGGGGGCGGGCAGTCTGGCCGGGCTGGTGCCGGGTCTGGCCGGCGCGCGTCCCAAGCTGGAGCTCAGCGCCGCCCCCGGCGTCGAGCCGCTGGAGCTCAGCGACGCCGAGTGGCGTGAGCGGCTGACCCCCGAACAGTACGAGATCCTGCGAGAGGAGGGCACCGAGCCACCCTTCTCCAGCCCGCTGGACAAGGAGTGGGGGGAAGGGGAGTACCGCTGCGCCGGCTGCGACCTGCTGCTGTTCACCAGTGCCATGAAATACGACTCCGGCACCGGCTGGCCGAGCTTCTTCGAGCACGTCGAGGGGCACCTGCTTACCAGCGTCGACTACTTTCTGGTCTTCCCGCGCACCGAGTACCACTGTGCCCGCTGCGGCGGCCATCAGGGCCACGTGTTCGAAGATGGCCCCGAGCCCACCGGCCTGCGCTGGTGCAACAACGGCCTGGCCTTGCGTTTCAGCCCGGCTATGCCGGGCTGAAGCCTTAAGCTTCCAGCTTCTAGCTTACGGCTCCCGGCGCAGCCGGGCTTGTGGTACCTTGTCGCGATTCGTTCTCGTGCATCAGCGAAGGGGTTACATGGACGCCACCAACCGCATCATCACGCGCCTCGCCGAGGAGCTAGCCGTTCGCCCGCAGCAGGTCACGGCCACCGTGGAACTGCTCGACGGCGGGGCCACCGTGCCCTTCATCGCCCGCTACCGCAAGGAAGTCACCGGGAGCCTCGACGACACCCAGCTGCGCACCCTCCACGAGCGCCTGGGCTACCTGCGCGAGCTGGAGGAGCGCCGGGTCGCCGTGCTCGCCGCCATCGACGAGCAGGGCAAGCTCACCGACGAGCTCGCCGGCCTGATCCAGGCCGCCGACACCAAGCAGCGCCTCGAAGACCTCTACCTGCCCTACAAGAAGAAGCGGCGCACCAAGGCGCAGATCGCCCGCGAGGCAGGCCTCGAGCCGCTGGCCGATGCCTTGCTGGCCGACCCGACCCTCGACCCCGGGACCGAGGCCGCGAACTACCTGCGCCCGGCGGAGGGCGACACCCCGGCCGTCGAGGACGCCAAGGCGGCACTCGACGGCGCCCGCCAGATCCTGATGGAGCGCTTCGCCGAGGACGCCGAGCTGGTGGGCCGGCTGCGCGAGCGGCTGTGGGACGAGGGCGAGCTCAGCGCTCGGGTCATCGGTGGCAAGGAGCGCGAGGGCGCCAAGTTCTCCGACTACTTCGAGCACGACGAGAAGCTCGCCAAGGCCCCGTCGCACCGGGCGCTGGCGATGTTCCGCGGCCGCAACGAGGGCGTGCTGACCCTGGCCATCCGCCTGCCCGGCGAGGAGGAGGCCCCGATCCATCCGGCCCAGGTGGCCATCGCCAGGCACTTCGATATCCGCGACCAGGGCCGCGCCGCCGACAAGTGGCTCGCCGACGTGGTGCGCTGGACCTGGCGGGTCAAGCTCTACACGCACCTCGAGACCGAGCTGCTGGGTCGGCTGCGCGAGCGCGCCGAGCAGGAGGCGATCGAGGTCTTCGCCGCCAACCTCAAGGACCTGCTGCTGGCCGCCCCGGCCGGGCCCCGGGCGACCCTGGCCATCGACCCTGGCCTGCGCACCGGCTGCAAGGTGGCGGTGGTCGATGCCACCGGCCAGTTCCTCGAGCACGCCACCATCTATCCCCATGCACCCCGCAACGCCTGGGACGCCTCCCTGGCCGAGCTGGCCAGGCTGGTGGAACGGCACGACGTGGCGCTGATCGCGGTGGGCAACGGCACCGCCAGCCGCGAGACCGACCGGCTCGCCGGCGACCTGGTCAAGGCCTTCGCCGGCCGGCGCGCGCTCTCGAAAGTGATGGTCAGCGAGGCCGGCGCCTCGGTCTACTCCGCCTCGGAGTACGCCTCCCGGGAGCTGCCCGACCTCGACGTCACCATCCGTGGAGCGGTCTCCATCGCCCGCCGCCTGCAGGATCCGCTGGCCGAACTGGTCAAGATCGAGCCCAAGTCGATCGGCGTGGGCCAGTACCAGCACGATGTCTCCCAGCTGCAGCTGTCGCGCAGCCTGGAGGCGGTGATCGAGGACTGCGTCAATGCCGTGGGGGTGGATCTCAACATGGCCTCGAGCGCGCTGCTCTCGCGGGTCGCCGGCCTCAACCCGGGCCTGGCCGAGAACATCGTCGCCCGGCGCAACGCCGAGGGCGCCTTCACCAGCCGCAAGCAGCTGCTCAAGGTGAGCCGGCTGGGGCCCCGGACCTTCGAGCAGTGCGCGGGTTTTCTGCGCATCATGAACGGCGACAATCCGCTGGATGCCAGCGCCGTGCACCCCGAGGCCTACCCGCTGGTGGAGCGCATCGCCAAGCACAACGGCCGGGAGCTCGCCGGCCTGATCGGCGACAGCGCCACCCTCAAGGCGGTCAAGCCCGCCGATTTCGCCGACGAGCGCTTCGGCGTGCCCACCGTCAGCGATATCCTCGCCGAGCTCGACAAGCCGGGCCGCGACCCGCGCCCCGAGTTCAAGGCCGCCGAGTTCCGCGAGGGCGTCGAGACGCTCAAGGACCTCGAGCCGGGCATGGTGCTCGAGGGCAGTGTCACCAACGTCACCCACTTCGGCGCCTTCGTCGACATCGGCGTCCACCAGGATGGCCTGGTGCATATCTCGGCGCTCTCCGAGAGGTTCGTCGAGGACCCCCGCTCGGTGGTCAAGGCCGGTGACATCGTCAAGGTCAAGGTGATGAGCGTGGACCTGGAGCGTGCACGCATCGGGCTCTCCATGCGCCTCGACGACCAGCCCGGCGAGCTGGATGGTGGCAAGCCGCGCCGCGGCGGTGGCGACGAGCGCCGTCGCGGCCAGGGCAAGGCGTCGCGCAAGGGAGGGCAGCCGGCGGAGCCGGCCGGTCAGGTGGGCGCCCTGGGGGCGGCGCTGCTCGAGGCCAAGCGCAAGCGCTAGCGTGACGGGCTGCGAGCCACGAGCCACGAGCAACACTGCTGCCCGAAGCCCGAAGCCCGAAGCCACTCTCGATAGTTCGCCGAAGCCCGAAGCCCGAAGCCCGAAGCCCGAAGCCCGAAGCCCGAAGCCCGAAGCCCGAAGCCCGAAGCCCGAAGCCCGAAGCCCGAAGCCACTCTCGATAGTTCGCCGAAGCCCGAAGCCACTCTCGGTAGTTCGCCGAAGCCCGAAGCCCGAGATTCGAAGCAGGCTAACCTTGAATCGCCGCCTGTCGGCACCATAATCTGACGTTTCATGGGTGCCCGGCAGGCCGTCGGGCACCCGCAACGATTGCGAACCGTGAAGCGCGCCCCTCCGGCCGGCTTCCACGACATGGGGTGTATTCTCTTGTCCGACACACTCGCTACCCTCATCGAGCGTCTCAAGGAACCCGCCCGACGGGGGCTGATCGGTCGCCTGCGCCGCGGCATCGAAAAGGAGGGGTTGCGCGTCGACGAGGCGGGGCGCATCGCGTCCACGCCGCACCCGGCCGCCCTGGGGTCCAAGCTCACCCATCCGCACATCACCACCGACTATTCCGAGGCGCTGCTGGAATACATCACCCCGGTCTACAGTCGACCGAGCGATGCCATGGAGTTCCTCGCCGACCTGCACCGCTTCAGCTATCGCCACCTGGGCAGCGAACTGATCTGGCCGGCCAGCATGCCGGCCAGGCTCGACGGCAACGACAGCGTGACCATCGCCGACTATGGCGACTCCAACGTGGGCACCATGAAGCACGTCTACCGCAAGGGACTCGACGTGCGCTATGGACGGATCATGCAGGCGATCGCCGGGGTGCACTACAATGTCTCGCTGCCCGACGACCTCTGGCAGCAGCTGCGCGAGCTCGATGGTGCCGGTGGCACGCCGATGAACGACTACCGCTCGGCGCGCTACTTCGGGCTGATCCGCAACTTCCGTCGCCACAGCTGGCTGCTGCTCTACCTGTTCGGTGCCTCGCCGGCCCTGGACCGCAGCTTCCTGGCCGGCGGCGAGGTGCCCGACAGGTTCGAGGCCCAGGGTGACGAGACCCTGGTCTCGCTCCACGCCACCAGCCTGCGCATGTCCGACCTGGGTTACCAGAACAAGGTCCAGGCCCAGCTGAAGATCTGTTTCAACTCGCTCGCCAACTATGTCAATACCCTGCGCCATGCGATCTCCACCCCCTGGCCGGCCTACCAGGCCCTGGGCGTGCACGAGAACGGCGAGTGGCGCCAGCTCAACGCCAATATCCTGCAGATCGAGAACGAGTACTACAGCGACATCCGCCCCAAGCGGGTCGCACGCCACGACGAGACCCCCAGCCAGGCCCTGGAGGCCCGCGGGGTGGAGTACATCGAGGTGCGCTGCCTCGACCTCAATCCGCTGCTGACCCTGGGCATCGACGAGGCACAGATCCACTTCCTCGATGCCTTCCTGATGTGGTGCCTGTTCTCCGAGAGCCCCTGGATCCCCGACGAGGAGTGCGACCGCCTCGACGATAACCGTCGCCTGGTCGTCGAGCGCGGCCGCGACCCCGAGCTGCGCCTGACCCACCATGGCCGGCAGCGCTCGATCGCCGACTGGGGAGACGAGATCCTCGGCGAGGTCGGCCAGGTCGCCGACCTGCTCGACCTGCTGGAGGAGGGCCGTCCCCATCGCGAGGCGGTGGCCGCCATGCGGCCGCGGCTCGACCACCCGTCGCTGACCCCGTCCGGCATGCTGCTCGACCGCCTGCGCGAGCGCGGCGAGGAGTTCAGCGACGCCATGCTGGCGATCGCCCGGGAGCAGGGCGAGCGGCTGCGCGAGGAGCCCCTGGACCCCGCCCGCCAGGCGCTGTTCGATCAGCTGGTCGAGACCTCTCACCAGCAGCAGAGCGATATAGAGGCCGCCGACGTCGAGGGCTTCGACGACTTCCTGGCCCACTACTTCACCCGTGCCCGGGAGTCCCGGCTGAGCAACGAGGACGCCTCGTGACCCAAGTACTCTCTCGTCTTTCCGTTCGCCAGTGGAGCCTGGCGGGGCTCGCCTTCTGTGTGCTGATGATGGCCGTGGCCCTGGGGCTGGAGCACCTCGGCGGGCTCGAGCCCTGCCCCCTGTGCATCTTCCAGCGGGTGGCGGTGTTGTCCGCCGCCACGGTATTCATGGTCGCCGCCATCCACAACCCCAGGGGCCGGCTCGGCGCCGGCCTCTACGGGGGGCTGTCGCTGGCCGCGGTGGCCGGCGGCATCACCGTGGCCTGGCGCCATCTCTGGCTGCAGTCGCTGCCCGCCGACGAGGTGCCCAGCTGCGGTCCCGGGCTCGACTACATGATGGATATCCTGCCGCTGCGCGACGTGGTGTCCATGGTGCTCTCGGGCTCCGGCGAGTGTGCCGAGATCGACTTCCTGCTGCTCGGCATCTCGCTGCCCGGCTGGACCCTGATCGGTTTCCTGGTGCTGGCGCTGGCCCCGCTGGGGCTGCTGCTCACCGCCTTTCGGGAACGGCAGCGGGCGGATGCGCCGGTCGAGTCGCCATGACGAGGTTGCTATGACAACGGCATCGGATCGATAAATTCGACTCGAAATCCGTATTTCTCGCGACGATCGGGCATGAGTGACACCCGAACGTGAGCCCTGCGTTAGAACGTGAGCCCTGCGTTAGAGAGAACCGGCCGGCAGGCGGATCTCCTCGAGCAACGGGATTGACAGCGGCCCCGGCAGGGGTGAGTCTGTGGACTCGACGGCCGGGCGGATGACGCCATCGGCATCATCGAGCAAGGGAGGCCCCATGCTGGAAGACTGCAAGACCGCGCTTGAGCGCTGGGGTGGCGTGCACGACCTGATCGACCGCTGGCTCGACGAGCGTCGCGAACTGCTGGTCAACTTCCTCGAACTCAAGGAAGCCTGCGATGCCGAGCTGGAAGCGGTGAGCAAGTCGCGCATCGACGCCTTCAGCGAGCTATTGATGGACTACATCAGTGCCGGCCACTTCGAGATCTACCCCCAGTTGCGTGAAGAGGCCAGGGCCTTCGACGACGACGAGGCACTGGGAATCGCCGACCGGTTGCTGGAGCGCCTGGAGATGTCCACCGAGCTGGTTCTCGCCTTCGATGCCGACTACGAGAGCCCGATGCGCTGCCAGCAGAACCTGACGCGACTCCCGGCCTGGATCGATCGCCTGGTCAAGGGGCTCACCGAGCGCTTCATGCTGGAGGATCAACTGATCGCCCGCCTGCATGCGGCCCATGCCCCCGATGCCGCCCGTGAAGAGGCCAGGGCGCAGACCCGGGTCTGACCCGGCTCCGCCGGGAGCTGTAAGCCATAAGCTTGAAGCTTGAAGAAATACACCCCCATAGCAGTGCTGCGGGGGTGTTTGCTATGGGATGCGGCAAGCTTATGCTGCCTTCCAGCTTCCAGCTACCGGTGAAACCGGGCGCCCAGCACCAGCATGCAGGGGGTGAGCAGCAGCGTCAGCCCGGTGGCGAAGGTCAGGCCGCCGGCGATGGCGCTGGAGAGCTGGGTCCACCACTGGGTCGAGGGCGCGCCGAAGCCGAGGCTGGGGGCGAACAGGTTGACGTTGACCTCTAGCACCATGGGCATCAGCCCCAGCACCGTGGTGACGGCGGTGAGCAGCACCGGGCGCAGGCGCAGCCCGCCGGCCTCCAGCGCCGCCTCGGCGGGAGCGAGCCCCTCGCCACGCAGCTGGTTGTAGGTGTCGATCAGTATGATGTTGTTGTTCACCACGATGCCGGCCAGGGCGATGATGCCCATGCCCACCATGACGATGCCGAAGGGCTGGGCGTTGACCAGCAGGCCCAGCAGCACCCCGGCGGTGGAGAAGACGATGGCCGAGAGCACCAGCGCCGCCTGGTAGAAGCTGTTGAACTGAGTGACCAGGATCAGCGCCATCAGCGCCACGGCCACCAGGAAGGCGGTGATCAGGAAGCGGCTCGCCTCCTCCTGCTCCTCCTGCTCGCCGGCCACGTTGACGATCACTCCCTCGCGGGGCGGGACGGCGGCCTCGAGCAGGGCATGCAGCCGCTCGTCGGGTCGGTAGCCCTCCTCCACGTCGGCCTCCAGGGTGATCGCCCGGCGCCCGTCGATGCGGTGCAGGGTGCCCACCTTGGGCGCCGGCTCCAGGGTCACGAAGTGGGAGATCGGCACCTGCCCCCGGACGGTGTTCAGGGTCAGCCGCCCGAGCTGGTCCAGCGAACGGTGGCTCTCGGGCAGGCGCACCCGGATGTCCACCTCGTCGTTGATCCCGGCGGGACGATAGCTGGCCACCTGCAGACCGGTGGTGATCAGCTGCACGGCGCTGCCCACCGTGGCCACGTCGGTGCCGAAGCGCGCCGCGGCCTCGCGGTCCACCATCACCCGCCATTCCACCCCGGGCAGGCTACGGTTGTCCTCGATGTCGCGGAAGCCGCCCAGCTCGATCATCCGCCGGCGCAGCTCGTCCACGGTGCGGTCGATCAAGGCATCGTCGTGGCTACTCACCTCCAGCACGATGGGCTTGCCCGCCCCGGGGCCCGCCTCCTGCTCGCGGAACTCCAGCCGGATGCCCGGCAGGTCGGCGGTGCGCCCGGCCATGTCGGCCAGTATCGCGCTGGCCGGGCGACGCTGCTGCCAGTCGATCAGTTGGAACTGCAGCACGCCGATGACGTCGCTGCCGATCTGCTCGTCGGGGGTCGCGAAGGAGCGGGCGTAGATCGCCTCGACCTCGCTCATGCCGGCGAGCCTCGCCTCCACCCGCTGTACCACCGCATCCTTCTCGATTGCCGAGAAGTCGCCGCGGGCATGCACCAGCACCTGGGCGCTGTCGGGCTCGACGCTGGGGAAGAACTCGACACCGTGATTGAAGCGGGCGTAGGCGGTGTAGATCAGTCCCATCAGCAGCAGGGCGCCGAGCAGGGTCCAACCGGGCCTGGTCAGCAGCCGGGCCAGCAGGCCGCGGTAGAGGCGCCCGCCCAGGGTGACCATCTCCTCGGCGCTTACCGTCCGCGAGGCGCGGGCGCCGAAGACGCCGCCCAGAGTGGGCAGGAAGATCAACGACATGGCCAGGGAGGCGAGCAGGGAGAGGATCACCGTGGTCGGCAGGTACTTCATGAACTCGCCCACCACGCCGGGCCAGAACAGCAGCGGCACGAAGACCGCCAGCGTGGTGGCGATGGAGGCGGTCACCGGCCAGCTCATGCGCGCGGCGGCGTTGACCCAGGCCTGTCGCGGCGCCTGGCCCTGGCGAAGGTGGCGGTCGGCCAGCTCGCTGACCACGATGGCACCGTCCACCAGCATGCCCGCCACCAGGATCAGCGAGAACAGCACCACGATGTTGAGGGTGTAGCCGATGGCCCAGATAAGCAGGATGCCGGTGAGGAAGGCGCCGGGGATGGTCAGGCCCACCATCAGCGCGTTGCGCACGCCGATGGCGGCCAGGATCACGATCAGTACCAGGACCACCGCGGTCAGCACGTTGTTGAGCAGCTCATCGAGCAACTGCTCGACCAGCGTGGACTGGTCCATGATGGTGGTGATCTCCAGTGCCTCGGGGAGCAGGTCCGAGCCCTGCTCGAGCCGCTCGCGCACCCGGGCGATGGTGGCGATGAGATTGGCCCCGGTGCGCTTGGTAATTTCCAGCACCAGTGCCGGCTGATCGTCGATGCGCGCGAAGCCCTCGGGATCCTTGAAGGTGGGGTGGATCCAGGCCACGTCGCCGAAGGTCACCACCCGGTCGCCGTCGACCTTCACCGGCATGGCCATCACGTCCTCGAGGCGCTCGATCACCCCGGGCACCTTGAGCGCCACGCGGCCGGCACCCGTGTCCAGGCTGCCCGCCGCCACCAGGCGGTTATTGCGGCTGACCTGGTTGAACAGGGTGTCGAAGTCGACGCCGTAGCTGTCGAGCACCAGGGGATCGACGACGATCTCCAGCAGATCCTCGCGTTCGCCGCCGATGTCGACCTCGAGCACCTCGGCGATGCCCTCGAGCTCCTCCTCGAGCCGGCGGGCCAGGGCCAGTTGCCGAGTCTGCTCCAGGGGGCCGGAGAGGCCGATCGAGAGCACCGGGAAGAGCGCCACGTTGATCTCCCTCACCCGCGGCTCGTCTGCCTCGCTCGGCAGCTCGCTCCTGGCGATATCGACCTGCTCGCGCACATCGGTGAGGGCCTGGTCGGGGTCGAAGCCGGCATCGAACTCCAGCATCACCGAGGCGTGGCCCTCGCTGGACTGGGAGGTCACCTTGCGTACCCCCTCGATGCCGCGCAGCTCCTGCTCCATGGGCCGTATCAGCAGGCGCTCGCCGTCTTCCGGGCTCACTCCCTCCAGGGTCATGGAGACGTAGATCAGCGGGATGGGGACGTCCGGATTGGCCTCCTTGGGCACCGCCTGCCAGGCGGTCATCCCCGCCAGCAGCAGCGCCACCAGCAGCATCAGGGTCGTGCGCCAGCGATCCAGCGCCGCCTCGATCAGCCTGCGCATCTCAACGCGACTCTTCGTCGGAGGACTCGAGGGACGAGGCGCCGGGCAGGGCGCTGCCAGGGAAGGCAGCCTCGGCGGGCGCATCGACCTCGGAGGGGACCGGGGTGACCCGCTCGCCCGGGGCGACGAAGCCGCCGCCCAGGGTGATCAGACGCACCCGCTCGGGCAGGCCGGCCACCCGGGCCTCGCCGGCGTCGGCGTCCACCAGGGTGACGCGCCGGCGCACCACCCGATCCTCCTCGTCCAGGATCTTGACCGCTAGCCGGCCCGCCTCGTCGAGCTCGAGCAGGGCCGGCGAGAGGCGGTGGACCCGGCGCACCGGCAGGGTGACGATCAGG
This sequence comes from Halomonas flagellata, assembly GCF_022487945.1. Taxonomy (NCBI): domain Bacteria; kingdom Pseudomonadati; phylum Pseudomonadota; class Gammaproteobacteria; order Oceanospirillales; family Halomonadaceae; genus Halomonas; species Halomonas flagellata. The sequence continues at coordinate 141,459 of NZ_JAKVPY010000009.1, read as the reverse complement.
CTGGCGCTGGCGCCGGCCAGGCGGCGCCGTGCGGGATTGTCCGCCGCCACCTCGATGCGGAAGCTGCGGGTGCTCTCGTCGGCGCGGCTGGCCACATGGGTCAGTTCCCCGGTGAGTCGCGAGCCGTCGAGCGGGCGCAGCTCGGCGTCCAGGCCCGGCGTGAGGCCCTGGGCCTCACGCTGCGGGACCCAGCCGCTGGCGACCAGGCGACTGTCGTCCACCAGGCGGCCCCAGCTATCGCCGACCTGCAGCAGGTCGCCGGGCTCCACGTCGAGGCGGTCGAGCACGCCGTCGAAAGGGGCGGCGGGGCGAGTCTCGTCGAGCTGGCGGCGCAGCGCGGCCAGCTCGGCCACGGCTCGGGCGGCGCCACTGTGCAGGCGCAGGTAGTCGATATTGGAGATCAGGTCGCGTCGGCGCAGCTCATCGGCCCCGGCCAGCTCCGCCCTGGCCAGGGCGAGCTCCGCCTCGGCCTGCTCGAGCCGCTCGGGCAGCTCGTCCCTGGCGATTTCGAGCAGCACCTCGCCACGCGCCACCCGACTGCCCAGGGCCACGGGCAGGGTCGACACCCGCCCGGCCTGGCGCGCGCGCAGCTCCAGCTCGCGATGGGCCTCGAGCTGGCCCTGCACCACGAGTCGCGGCGCATGGTCCTCGGCCAGGCGCTCCACCACTTCGACGCGCGGCGGTTCGGAGACCTCGGCCTCGCCGGCGGGGGGCGCGGTGTCGCGGAACCGCTCGAAGTCGCCCAGGGCGAGCCACAGCAGCAGCACCAGCACCAGGCCGATGGCCAGGAGCACGGAAAGCGGGGGGCGAGGGCGAGACATTCGGACCTTCCCTGGTTCGGCACGATGTTCGGGGGGCGAGGGCGTGGGCAATCGACACAGGATAGCGCAGTGGCGGCGAGGGTGTCTCGAGTCGGGGACACGCCTTGGCGCTGGGGCCTCCTAGTCGCAGGTCGAATTGAGTTTTATGCACTGCAGGCATACCATCTTGGCGGTTCGAATCCCGGGTGGGCACCGCTCCCGCCCGGCTCATTCGCATGGCGACAACCCGCGCGTTGACAACCCAAGGAGCCACCATGAAAGACCCCGTCCGTATTGCCATCACCGGTGCCGCAGGCAACATCAGCTACTCGCTGGCCTTCCGCATCGCCTCCGGCGACATGCTGGGCAAGGACCAGCCGGTCATCCTGCAACTGCTCGAGATCACGCCGGCTCTGGAGGCCCTCAACGGCGTGGTGATGGAGCTCAACGACTGCGCCTTCCCGCTGGTGCAGGACATCGTCGCCACCGACGACGCCAACGTCGCCTTCAAGGATGCCGACTACGCCTTGCTGGTCGGTGCCCGTCCGCGCGGCCCGGGCATGGAGCGCAAGGACCTGCTGGAAGCCAATGCGGCGATCTTCTCCGTCCAGGGCAAGGCGCTCAACGACAACGCCAGCCGCGACGTCAAGGTCCTGGTGGTGGGCAACCCGGCCAACACCAACGCCCTGATCGCCTCCTGCAACGCGCCGGACCTGGACCCGGGCCAGTTCACCGCCATGACCCGCCTGGACCACAATCGCGCCCTGGCCCAGCTGGCCCAGAAGACCGGCAAGCACGTCACCGACGTGGAAGGCATGATCATCTGGGGCAACCACAGCGCCACCCAGTATCCCGACATCGCCCACTGCAAGGTGGCCGGCACGCCCGCCGCCGAACTGGTCGAGCGCGACTGGTACGAGAACACCTTCATCCCCGACGTGCAGCAGCGCGGCGCCGCCATCATCAAGGCGCGCGGGGCCTCCTCCGCCGCTTCCGCCGCTTCCTCGGCGATCGACCACATGCGTGACTGGGCGCTGGGCAGCAACGGCATCGTCAGCATGGCGATCCCGGCCGACGGCAGCTACGGCATCGAGCCGGGCATCATCTACTCCTACCCGGTGGTGTGCCAGAACGGTGCCTACGAGATCGTCCAGGGCCTCGAGCTCGACGACTTCAGCAAGCAGAAGATGAAGGCCACCGAAGACGAGCTGCGCCAGGAGCGTGCCGCCGTCGAGCACCTGCTGGGCTGATCGCCCTTCGGGCGAAGCTACGGGCTGCGAGCCTCGAGCTTTGAGCGACAAGAACCCCGCCAGGCTGTGCCTGGCGGGGTTCTCTTATTGAGCTAAAAGGGCCGGAATACGCTGATCGCCCGCAGCCCGCAGCCCGCAGCCCGCAGCCCGCAGCCCGCAGCCCGCAGCCCGCAGCCCGCAGCCCGCAGCTGCCGGCTAGTCCCGCAGGCTGATGATCTTCCAGCCCTTTTGCTCGGCCACCTCGCGCAGGGTGGGGTCCGGATCCACCGCCACCGGGTGCTCCACCAGCTCGAGTAGCGCCAGGTCGTTGTGGGAGTCGCTGTAGAACCAGGCGTCGTCCAGGGTCAGCTCCTTGTCGGCCAGCCAGGCCTCCAGGCGCTCGACCTTGCCTTCCCGATAGCTGGGGGTGCCGCTCACCTTGCCGGTGTAGCGGCCGTCGACGATCTCCGGCTCCACGGCGATAAGGTTGTCCACTCCCAGGCGTTCGGCGATGGGGCCGGTGATGAAGCGATTGGTGGCGGTGATGATCAACAGGGTGTCGCCGCGGGCACGGTGGCGTGCCACCAGCTCCTCGCCCCTGGGCAGGATGTGCGGCTCGATCTTGCTGGCCATGAACTGCTGGTGCCAGGCGGCGAGCTGCTCGGGGCTGTGCTCCGCCAGGGGCTTCAGGGCCACCTCGAGAAAGGCGTGGATGTCCAGGGTCCCGGCCTCGTAGTCGGCCAGGAAGCGATCATTGGCTTCCCGGTAGGCCACCGGATCCACGGCGCCCTGCTCCAGCAGGAACTCGCCCCAGGCATGGTCGCTGTCGATCGACAGCAGCGTATTGTCCAGGTCGAAGATGGCCAGGCTCACGGCAACTCCTCATTGATTATCAACAAGTCGGTATGGGGTCAGATGCGAAGGCTGGCGATTATGGCAGAACCGCTCCTCGGCTGCGAGCCGTCGGCATGCGACGCAGAGTGTATTGATGCGCTTCATGGCCTTGTGGAAGAATGGTTCCAATTGTGGATTCATAAGGTGAAGCCCGTGATCGACGCTGACGGCTTTCGCCCCAATGTTGGCATCATCATCGCCAACGAACAGGGGCAGCTGCTTTGGGCGCGTCGGGTAGGGCAGAATGCGTGGCAGTTTCCCCAGGGAGGCATCAAGGCGAACGAGACACCGCAACAGGCACTTTTTCGCGAGCTGTACGAGGAAATCGGCCTCACCGCCGATGACGTCGAGGTCCTTGCCTGCACCCGGGGCTGGCTGCGCTACCGCCTGCCGCGACGCATGATTCGCACCAACTCACGGCCGGTCTGCATCGGCCAGAAGCAGAAGTGGTTCCTGCTGCGGATTCGCTGCCAGGAGAATCGGATCTGCATGGATGGCTCCCCCAAGCCGGAATTCGACGGCTGGCGCTGGGTCAGTTACTGGTACCCCCTAGGGCAGGTGGTACCCTTCAAGAGAGAAGTCTACCGGCGTGCCCTGCGGGAGCTATCCCCGCGGGCCCAACGGCTGGCTCTCGGCCACGGTTAGGAACACCGTGGCGGCGGCCGGGTCTGACAGGGTCAGTGAACTCCCGGCGAGGCAAGAGAGAACAACGAATGGACACCAGGACGCCAATGCTCGAGGTTTTGCGCCGCATCATCCAGGAGGTCAACGGGGCTCGCAACCTGGACGTGGCCCTGTCCACCATGGTGCGCCGCATCCGCAAGGCGATGCACACCGATGTCTGTTCCTTCTATCTTCATGATGCCGAACTCGGCCAACTGGTGCTGATGGAGACCATCGGCCTGCGCACCCAGGCGGTGGGGCAGGTGACCCTGCCACAGGGCGAGGGGCTGGTGGGCCTGGTGGCGAGCCGCGAGGAGCCGCTCAACCTGGAGGATGCCCAGGCGCATCCGCACTTCCGCTACTTCGAGGCCACCGGTGAGGAGCGCTATTCCAGCTTCCTCGGGGTGCCGATCATCCACCAGCGCCGCACGCTCGGCGTGCTGGTCGTGCAGCAGGCCGAGAAGCGCCGCTACGACGAGGAGGACGAGGCCTTCCTGGTCACCATGGCGGCACAGCTGGCCGGGGTGTTGGCCCACGCCCTGGCCACCGGCAGCTTCACCCGGCCGAGCCTCGATGGCCAGGCCATGTTCACCGGGGTGGCCGCCTCGCCGGGGATGGCCATCGGCGAGGTGGTGGTGATCGCCCCGCCCGCCGACCTGAACAGCGTGCCGGACCTGATACCCGCCGACGTCGACTACGAGGTCACCCGGCTCCGGGAGGCCATCGACCGGGTGCGCGAGGAGATCCGCTCCGCCGGGGAGCGCCTGGCCAGCCGCATCTCGGCCCAGGAGCTGGCGCTGTTCGAGGTCTACCAGCAGATGCTGGGCGAGGCGGCGCTCTCCCAGGAGGTGGTGAAGCGTATCCGCGAGGGGCAGTGGGCCCCCGGCGCACTGGCCGACGTGGTGCGACGTCACGTGCAGTACCTCGAGCGGGTCGATGACGACTATCTCCGTGAGCGGGCCGCCGATGTGCGCGATCTCGGGCGCCGGGTGCTGGCCCACCTCCAGGAGGAGACGCCCCAGACCCCCGACGTCTATCCGGACAGTACCATCCTGGTGGGTGACGAGATCAGCGTGGCAATGCTCGGCGAGGTGCCGCGAGACAAGCTGGCCGGGCTGGTCTCGGTGCGCGGCTCGAGCACCTCCCACGTGGCGATCATCGCCCGGGCCATGGGCCTTCCCACAGTGCTCGGCATGGTCGACCTGCCGCTGTCGCGGCTGGGGGGCGCCCGGGTGGTGCTGGATGGCCACCGGGGGCGGCTCTTCGTGCGCCCCACGGCCGAGCTGGAAAGCCATTACCAGAGCCTGATCGACGAGGAGCGGGCCCTGGCCGAGGTGCTCGAGCACGAGCAGGATCTGCCGAGCCGCACGCCGGACGACTACGACATGCCGCTGATGGTCAATACCGGCCTGGCGGTGGAGGCCGCGGCGTCGCTGAAGAACCGCATCAGCGGGGTGGGGCTCTATCGCACCGAGGTGCCGTTCATGATCACCGAGCGCTTCCCCGGCGAGCAGGAGCAGACCCGGCTCTACCGCAAGCAGCTCGAGAGCTTCGCGCCCTTGCCGGTGGTGATGCGCACCCTGGATATCGGCGGCGACAAGGACCTGCCCTATTTTCCCATCGAGGAGGCCAATCCCTTCCTCGGCTGGCGCGGCATCCGCGTCACCCTGGACCACCCCGAGGTGCTGATGGTGCAGCTGCGTGCCATGCTGCGCGCCTCCGTGGGGCTCGACAACCTTCAGGTGCTACTGCCGATGGTGACCAATGTCGACGAGGTCGACGACGCCCTGAAGCTGCTCGATCGGGCCATCATCGAGCTGGGCGAGGAGGGGGTCGAGGTCAACCGGCCCAGGGTGGGGGTGATGCTGGAGGTGCCGGCGACGCTCTACCAGCTCGACGCCCTGGCCGAGCGCGTCGACTTCTTCTCGGTGGGCAGCAACGACCTGACCCAGTACCTGCTGGCGGTGGATCGCAACAATCCACGGGTCGCCGAACTCTATGATGCCTGCCATCCCGCCGTGCTGTCGGCCATGGCACGACTGGCCAAGGAGTCGGCCGCGCTGCGGATGCCGATCTCGGTGTGCGGCGAGCTGGCCGGCGACCCGGCCGGGGCCCTGCTGCTGATGGGCATGGGCTTCAACTCGCTGTCGATGAACGCCCCGAGCCTGCCCCGGGTGCGGGCCGCCATTCGCCGGGTATCCCTGAAGGCCGCTCGCCAGCTGGTCGAGGAGACCCTGCGCCTGGACACCCCCGCGGCGGTGCGTCGCCACCTGAGCGCGCAACTGGGCGAGTGGCAGCTGGCACACCTGCTGCCGCCGAGGGATTGACCGGGCTTCGCCCGGAGCTTGAAGCCGTAAGCCTGAAGCTGGAAAGAAAGGGCTTGACACCTTGGGCGGGAAATTCAGGCTGCTTCGAGCTTCGAGCTTCGAGCTTCGAGCTTCGAGCTTCGAGCTTCGAGCTTCGAGCTTCGAGCTTCGAGCTTCGAGCTTCGAGCTTCGAGCTTCGAGCTTCGAGCTTCGAGCTTCGAGCTTCGAGTTTCGAGCTTCGAGCTTACGCCTTCCGGCTCGTCGAGACCCGCAGCTCGTTCTCCCCCAGCGCCACGCCCCCGGGGCCGAAGCGCCGCTCGCCGATTTCTATCCGCCCGTCGGCGTGCCAGGCGAGCCAGCTCATGGCGCGAGTGCCGTAGTCCTGTCCGACGATGAAGGGGGAGGAGAGGCGGCGCTCCAGCTCGAGCCCCACGCCGGTCTCCGGCAACTGGTCGTCATCGGCGGGGTGCGGGTCGCCCAGGGCCGCCAGGGCGTCGTCCGGCCAGTGGCCGTGGCGCACGCTGGCGGCGACCCCCTGGCGAGCGGCAATCAGCTTGGGCCAGGGGGTGTCGAGGCTGGCGTTGGAGAGCCCGTGCAGGCCAGGCGGCACCGCCTGCAGCGTGAGGCCGTCGAGGCCGCGGTGCAGATGCCAGAGCCGCTCGCCGTCGCCGGCCAGCAGGTTGAAGCCCGCATAGTGGTGGCCCTCGCCCGAGGCCAGCCGGTCGAGCCAGGCCGGCAGGTCGTCGCATTCCAGGGCCGCACGGACCAGGGCCCCGCGGCTGGGGGCGCCGGATGGCACCTTGAGGCGTGGGTCGCGCACATTGGTGACGGCGGCGAAACGGCCGCGGCGATGCACGGCCAGCCAGGTGCCCCCGGCCTCCAGGTCGCGTCCCCCGATGATGTGGGGGGCATCGCTCCAGGTGGCCAGCGGCGCGGCGGGGCGGGCGTGAAACTCGTCACGGTTAGCCACCAGGCGCAGCGGGCAGGCGCTGCCGGGGCGATGGTCGAAGGCAATCAGGCACATGGCGGCAGCTTAGCGTCCCGGTGCGCCGAGGGGAAGCCTGTCGAGCAAGATCGCCGGCGTCATGACAGGGGCAAGCCGGCGGCGTACACTCGTGGCATCATCGCACCTGTTCCCGGGAAGACAATGCGAGTCGAATCAAGCAAGGAACGCCTCTGGTCACGACTGATCCGACCCATCCTCTGGCCCGTGCTGCTGGCCCAGGGTGTCCTGGTGGCACTCTGTCTGATCGTCGGCGTGCTGCTGTGGTGGATGATGCCGTCCCATGCCTCCTGGAGTACCACCTTCTGGCTGATGCTGGCCTTGCTGCTGGGCAGCAGCATGAACGTGCTCGTCTTCCTGACCCTGCTGCGTCAGCGCCTGGCAACCTGCGAGACGGCCCTCGACGAGCAGCTGGCCACCGGCGAGCGGCACCTGACGGCGTCCCGCCCGGACCTGCTGGCCCCGGAAGCCTTGCCGGAAGGCGCCTCGACGGAGCGCGATCCGGCACGGCGCCTGTCGCGACTGCTCGATGGCATGGCCGCGCTGCTCGATGAGCAGGCCAGGGCCCCGCACCTCGAGAGGATGCTGGCGGCCAGCAGCCGGCCGGCGTTGCTGGCCACCCGAGGCCGGGTGCTGGTCGCCAATGCGGCCATGGAGGAGTTGCTGGAGCAGGGCGGGTTGCGCGGGCTGGCGGTGAGCCAGTTGCTGCCCGTCGACGAGTCGCAGAGCGATGGCGAACGGCTCGTGGTGCGTCCCCAGGGGGCCAGGAGCCCGTCATCACGCTGGTTGCAGGTCCGCCTGGAGGACGACCGCGGGCATGCACTGGTGCTGCTCGACGACCTCGAGCACCGGGAGCGGCGCCTCGACCAACTGCTGGTCGGGCGGCAACGGGCCCGGGAGGAGTCGCGGCTCAAGTCCGGCTACCTGAGCCACCTGCGACGGGAGATGAAACCGCTGATGGCTTCCCTGGGCGAGGTGCTGGACCAGGATGCCGCTTCGGCCCGGCGCGACGGCGCCGGCCGTTCGGCCGTGCTGGAGCTGCGCGAGCGGCTGACCGACATTTCGTTGCTGCTGGCCAATCTGGCCGGCGAGCCCCCGGCGCAGGATGCGAGGGCACCGGGTCGCCGGGCCGTTCGGGTGCTGATCGTCGATGACGGGCCGGTCAACCTGATGCTGGCCCAGCAGGTGCTGGAGGGGCAGGGGCTGGCGGTGGAGACCGCCACCTCCGGGGCGCAGGCGCTGGAGTGGCTCGCTCGCGCGTCCTTCGACCTGGTGCTGATGGATATCTTCATGCCCGAGATCGATGGGGTGGAGACCAGCCTGCGCTGGCGCGAGCAGGAGGCCGCCCGGGCCGATGGCCGGCGCAGCGTCCTGGTGGCACTGACCGCCAATGCCAGCGACGCCGACCGGCGCCGCTTCCGCGAGGCAGGCATGGACGACTATCTGGCCAAGCCCTATCGCCCCCAGGCGTTGATCGATATGGTGCGGCGGTGGCTGCCTGATACCCGGGAGGAGCGCGAGCCGTCGTGAGTGTGCTCGTGACCCGACCCATTCCCCGCGTCCTGCCTTCGTCGCCCCACTGGCACTGGTGGGGCTGAGATTTCTGCTCTGAGAACCCGGAACCTTCCATGATCGACTATCCGACTATCGACCCGGTGGCCATCTCCCTGGGACCGCTCCAGGTCCACTGGTACGGCCTGATGTACGTGATCGGCTTCGTCGCCGCCTGGTGGTTGGGCAGGCGGCGGGCCGCCCGCATCGGCCTGACCCATGACGACGTCGGCGACCTGCTGTTCTACGCCGCCCTCGGCGTGGTGCTGGGCGGCCGGCTGGGCTATGCGCTCTTCTACGGCATGGGCCAGTGGCTGGCCGACCCGCTGTGGATCTTCCGGGTCTGGGACGGGGGCATGAGCTTCCACGGCGGCCTGGCCGGGGTGCTGCTGGCGGCGCTCTGGTTCGCCCGGAAGAAACGGCTGGCCTTCTTCACCCTCACCGACTTCGTGGCGCCGCTGGTGCCGATCGGCCTCGGCGCCGGGCGCATCGGCAACTTCATCAACCGCGAGCTGCCCGGCCGGGTGACCGAGTTGCCCTGGGGCATGCCGTTTCCCGGCATGGGCCCCGAGCCGCGCCACCCCTCGGCGCTGTACGAGGCCTTGCTGGAAGGCGCGGTGCTCTTCGCGGTGCTGTGGTGGGTCTCGGCCCGGCCACGCCGCCGCGGCCTGGTCTCCGGGCTCTTCCTGCTGCTCTACGGCGTGTTCCGCTTCGCGGTGGAGTTCGTGCGCCTGCCCGATGCCCATATCGGCTTCATCGCCTTCGGCTGGGTGACCATGGGCATGCTGCTCACCCTGCCGATGATCGCCTTCGGCCTCCTGCTGATCCTCTGGTCGCGCCGCCAGCCGATCCCCTGACGGGGAGTCATAAGCCATAAGCTTTAAGCTGGAAGAGCGCCGCTTCGCGGCTGGAAGCTTGAAGCCCCCCTTGACGCCAGTGTCGGTGGGATCACGCAGTCTTCCAGCTTCCGCCTTACAGGGATGCCGGGTGCCATGTAAAATGATGGGCCCCATTTCCCAGTCGTCGGAAACGCCGTGACCACCGAGATGCCTTCCCCTCCGGAACAAGCCGCCCTCGAGCACCCCGCTCTTGAACAACCCTATCTGGACCTGATGCGCGCCGTGCTCGAGCATGGCGTGGAGCGCGACGACCGCACCGGGGTTGGCACGCGCTCGCTGTTCGGCCACCAGATGCGCTTCGACCTCTCGCGGGGCTTCCCGCTGGTGACCACCAAGAAGCTGCACCTGCGCTCGATCATCCATGAGCTGCTGTGGTTCTTGCGCGGCGACACCAACATCGCCTACCTCAGGGAGCACGGGGTGCGCATCTGGGACGAATGGGCCGACGAGAACGGGGATCTCGGCCCGGTGTACGGCTACCAGTGGCGCAGCTGGCCCGACCCCCGTGGCGGCCACGTCGACCAGATCGCCAGGCTGCTGGAGCAGATCCGCGCGAATCCGCGCTCGCGGCGGCTGATCGTCTCGGCCTGGAACCCGGCGCTGGTCGACGAGATGGCGCTGCCGCCGTGCCACTGCCTGTTCCAGTTCTACGTGGCCGAGGGGCGGCTCTCCTGCCAGCTCTACCAGCGCAGTGCCGACATCTTCCTCGGCGTGCCCTTCAACATCGCCAGCTACGCACTGCTGACCGCGATGATCGCCCGGGTCAGCGGGCTCGAGCCCGGCGACTTCGTCCACACCCTGGGCGATGCGCACCTCTACCTGAATCATCTGGAGCAGGCCGAGCTGCAGCTCTCCCGCACGCCCCTGGCGCCGCCGCGGCTCCGGCTCAACCCCGCGGTGCGCGATCTCTTCGCCTTCCGCTTCGAGGATATCGCCATCGAGGACTACGCGGCGCATCCCCATATCAAGGCCGAGGTGGCCGTATGACCGACGAGACCCTGGTTCCCATCGCGATGATCGCCGCCCTGGCCCGCAACCGGGTGATCGGCGTGGACAACCAGCTGCCCTGGTACCTGCCGGAGGACCTCAAGTTCTTCAAGCGCATGACCCAGGCCAAGCCGCTGGTGATGGGGCGCAGGACCTTCGAGTCGATCGGCCGCCCGCTGCCTGGACGCCTGAATATCGTGGTGACCCGCGACCCCGACTTCCACCCCGAGGGCGTGCGGGTCTGCCATGATCTCGCCTCCGCCCTGGCCCTGGCCGACCAGCAGGCCACCATCGATGCCAGTGACGAGATCATGGTGATGGGCGGTGCCCAGCTCTATGCCCAGGCGCTGCCGCTGGCCTCGCGGCTCTATCTCACCGAGGTCGATATCGAGGTGGAGGGCGACGCCCGCTTTCCCGAGCTGGACATGGCCGACTGGGAAGAGGTGCAGCGGGTGCCCGGCGAGCCCGCCGACGGCCAGCCGGCCTACAGCTTCGTGCACTACCGCCGACGCGACGACGGCATCCCCTAGGGTCGCCATTCAACGACATTTGTCATGGCCCGCCATCTGGCACAGACTTGCAGCTGAATGCGCCATACCGAGTGACGACGAGTTTGCCTGGAGGGTCAGGGTTTGATCGAGGAACGCTCATACCGTCTGCTGGCGGCACTGGAGAACCGTGCCGAGACCTTGCTGGCTGCCCTGCACGAGGCCCGCGTGCAGCAGTCGGCCATGCAGGCCCGCCTGGCCGAGCTGGAACGCCGCCGCAGCGAGCTCGAGGCGCACAATGCCGAGCTGGTCGCCCGGGCCGAGGAGGCCCTGGCCAGCCAGCGTGGCGTGGTGCAGCGCTGCGACGAACTCGAGCGCCGTCTCGCCGAGCTGGAGGCGAACCGCCTGGAGCTGGTGGAAGAAAACCGCGAGCTCGACGAGCAGAACCGCGAGCTGGAGGAGCACAATCGCCACCTGCACGACAAGCTCGTCGCGGGCGAACCGGGCGGCGGCTTTGCGATGCCGGCGCGCCGCGCCCAGGGGCTCTCGGCGCTGATCGGCCACCGCCCCAGGGGAGCGGCCCGCACGATGCCCGACGCGCCGCACGAGCCGGGCCCCGGCCAGCCGGCCGAGGCCGAAGCGGCGGCGGGCGAGCCGGCACGCAGCCCCCAGAGCGACCTGCCCATCGGCGAGGCGCCGTCGCCCCAGGCGCTGCTCGCCGAGTGGTACCAGCGCTACGCTTCGACCTTCTTCAAGGGGCATACCCGACCGCTCAAGGTCGGTATCCACGAGGAGCTCGCCGCCCGGGAGCCCTGGCCGGAGAAGCTGGTGCGCCGGGCGCTCGCCTGCTACGTCAACCTGCCGCGTTACCTCAAGTCGGTGCGCGAGGACGCCGAGCGCATCGACCTCGACGGCCAGGCCGCCGGCCGTGTCGACGCCGAGGCCGCCGAACACGCCCGCAAGAAGCTCGAGCAGTTGCAGGCCAATCGTCGCAAGCCCCGGGCCAAGCCCCAGCGGCACCCGGCACGGGCCGAGGGGCGGCAGGCCCCCGGCGACGCCTCCCCGCCCAAGAAGCCCGGTCGGGCGGGCGCCGAGGCGTCGGCCGCCCAGGCGCCGGCCACCCTGGAAGAGAAGCTCTCCGCCCTGCTGGCCAAGCACAACGGCCGCTGACCCCCGCCGCCCTCGTCCCCAGGGCTATCGCAGATAGCCGCATGGCTCGGGGCTGATCCCCCGGCGCCCCTCGCTACAGTCAACTGCGATAGCCCTGTCTTCGTCCCGCCTTGACTTGCCACCGTCATATTCGCAGGGCATCATAAACCCGCTCATCGCTGCCTGGGCTGTATTCGGTCGACTCGCGTCGGCCATGCCGGCAGCGGCGGCCGGCCAGCCGGGAGGGCTCGGCAGGCCGCCAGCGCATGGGAAAGTTCCGTGGATTCGGTACGCCTCGAAGGAAAACAGTGTTTTTTTCTTGTTGCGTTCCCGAAAATCCCGGTATAGAGTTCCCCTGCGAGCATTGGACTATAACAAGGCTTCGCTGAGGTGGTGCCGCGCCACCTGCCATCCTCCCGGGAGGGAGTCGCGCAGGAAAGGTGGAAAAAGAGCATGCCCGGCAAGCCGGCTGCATTCACTCCGGTGAATCGTGCAGTAACGATCGAAACAGTAAGCTAGTCAAAGGAACTATCGCGATGAAAAAGACACTGTTAGCGACTGCTATCGCCGGCGCCCTGGGCGCTTCAGCTGCCGCTCAGGCCGCTACCGTCTACGACCAGGACGGCACCCGTCTGGACCTCTACGGCCGTATCGCCCTGGGTGTCCAGGGGGGTGGTGAAGAAGTCAACGAAGCCGGCGAGAAGATCAACGGCTCCGAGTTTGTCGACGTCTTCTCCCGCTTCGGCCTGCGCGGCAGCCAGCAGCTCAGCTCCGACCTGACCGCCTTCGGTAACTTCGAGCTGCGCCCGCAGCTGGACGAAGTGAACCGCGATGGCCAGCAGGTGCGCAACAGCTTCCTGGGCCTGCGCAGCAACACCCTCGGTACCCTCCAGGCCGGTAACTTCGACAGCTTCTACCTGAATACCGTCGGCGCGCCCTTCGATGTCTACCTGAATCGCGGCTACGAGTTCACCGGCGGCAGCCACCAGGCCCGCGGCGACTCCGTCGGCTACATCACCCCGAACCTGGAGGGCTTCCAGGTCTTCCTGATGGGCAAGCACTTCAGCGGTAACGGTAACGAGGCTGGCTCCGAGGGCAGCAACTCCTCCAAGATCAACACCGCCGGTGGTGCCGTCTACGAGACCGGCCCGCTGCGCCTGGCCCTGGGTTACGCCGAGGATCGCGAGAGCACCGGCGGCATCGGCGAGAACATCTACGGCGGTACCGCCTCCTTCGAGTTCGTGCCGGGCTTCTCCGGCCGTCTGGGCTACGAGTACCAGGCCGAGCTCGAAGACAAGATCGGTGTCGGCATGACCTATGCCGTCGCCGACTGGGCCTTCAACCTCGACTACTACCGCATCGAGTCTCAGGGCGACTTCAAGGCCGCTCAGGAGGCTGAAGGTCTGAGCACCAGTCGTAACTCCTGGGCTGCCGGCGCCTACTACAAGGTCTCCAGCAACTTCGACATCTTCGCCGAGGTCCACGAGTCCGACCAGGGCACCATCATCGACAGCGACACCACCGGCAGCGATTTTGCCGACAACCTGAGTGATGTGCGCGACAATGTCTACTGGCTGACCGGCGCTCGCTACCACTTCTAAGCGGCCCGCCGCTTGATCTAGCGATACCCCTCAGTACACAGAAGCCGGCCCCTCGAGGGCCGGCTTTCTCGTGGGCGGGTGTCGAGAAGATGAGGGGAGAGACGGGACAGGGGCCATCCGGCCTGGCCATGCGGGCAACAGGCGAGCTTGACCTGCGCGATCATCTGGTTTCCGATGCCCATACGAATCGGTATTCACTAACGCACCCGGGAGCGGCGTTTGCTATCTCGACTCCGGTTTCTCCTCCGCTCGGCTCTCTCCCTCCAGGGGCGGCTGATGATCGGCCTGGCGGCCACCTGGATGATGGTGGCCCTGCTGATGCTGGGCAGCGGCCGGCTGGCGGGGCAGAAGCTGGTACGCCAGACCAACTTCACGCACCTGAGCTACGAGCCGCACCTGATCGCCGAGGAGATCACGGTCCAGGTCGATGACCGCCTGACCGCGCTGGAGCGGCTGTCCAGCAGGCTCGACGAGGCGGCCCATCCCGGTGACGAGGCGCCGTCCGACGAGGAGGCACTGCGCAGCGAACTGCGGCACAACGACGCCCTGCTCGAGTGGTTCGACGGCCTGGTGGTAGCGGATGCCGAGGGCGAGATACTGGCCGACTGGCCAGTGGTCAGGGGGCGCACGGGCCTGTCCACGGCCGAGACCGAGTATTTCCGTTTCGTGAAGAGTGTGCGCCGTCCCTATGTCAGCGAACCCTTCATCGGCCGGGCCAGCGACATGCCGCTGGTGATGTTCGTGGTGCCGCGATCGCAGGACGGCGAGTTCGCCGGCTTCGTCGGGGGCTTCGTCAACATTCACTCCGGGGGCCTGTTCCAGCTGCTGCACCGACGGCGTCTCGGCTCGGGCGGCTTCGCCGCCGTGGCCTGCCGGTCGGGGCTCACCCCTCGAACTCGGTACCGAAGCGCCTGCCGAGCAGGTCGCGCAGGAAGTCGAGCACCTCCGGCGAGGCGGCGTCCATGGCGGCCTCGAGCTGGCCCAGGTCGTCACCACGCATTATCTCGTAATCCTCGAGGACCTCGGCGCTGGCCGCCTGGAATGACGGGTCGTTGGCCATGGCCTCGACGCCTAGGTGCAGGGCCCGCATGGCCTCCTCGGGGATGTCGTCGTGGGTCCAGAGGGTACCCCGGGCGTTCTGCACCAGCGACACGGTGACCTTGAAGGCCTCCCAGACGATGCCGGAGGGCATTTCGCCGTGTATCTGCTCGTAGAGTTCGGGGGCGGTGATCAGCCCCGGCAGCGCCGGGTCACGGACCGGGTGGCCGTCCCCGTCGATGTAGCCGATCGCGTAGAGCGGCATGGCACGGCCCTGGTCGACCAGTGGCGCCACTTTCTCGAGGTAGAACGAGGTACTCTGGGTGTTGAGCATCAGCTCGCCGCGCTCGAAGGCGTTGCGGGTGGCGCCGCGGCTGCCATAGCCGGGCACCGCCCGGTAGTCGATGCCGAGCAGCTCCAGGGCCACCAGCGACTCGAGCAGGCCGATCGGATCGGTGATGCCCTTGGTCAGTGGACCCTGGGCCTCGAGCACTTCGCTGGGCTCCTCGATACCCACACGGGTGGAGATGGCGGTGACATGACCCATGGGGGCGGCGACCACCGGTTCCAGCGCGTCGAGGTCGAGGCGCAGGCCTCGCAGGCCGAGGATGGCGCGCAGGTTGAGGTGGCCGGAGGCGGCCAGCAGGGTGGTGCCGTCGTGGTCGACCCGTTCGGCGAACTCGTTGCTGCCCAGCAGGCCACCGACATCGGTGATGTTCTCGGCCACGATGGTCGGCTCACCCGGGATGTGTCGTCCCAGGTGGCGGCTGATCAGGCGGCCGAAGGTGTCGGTGTTGCCCCCCGGGGAGAAGGGGATGATCATGCGGATGGTCTTGCCGGCGTAGTAGTCGTCGGCGGCTGCCTGGGCGGTACTCGGCAGGCTGGCGGCGAAGAGTACCATTCCCGCCACGAGGGCGGGCAGGAGACGGAACTTGACCATGTGACGGGCTCCGGCGAGGCATGGCGGTCCTGTGCTTGGTTGCCCCGAGTGTCGCTCCAGCCACAGGGGCTGGGAACAGCATAGGCAGCGGACTAGGCGATCACCAGTACGTGGTGCGCGGCATCCGGCCCGAGGTTGAGGCTGAGGGTGTAGGCTGAAGAAGGAGGCCGCGACCGATCGAGGGTGGCGCCCTCTGCAGGATTCGAACCTGCGACCTGCCGCTTAGGAGGCGGCTGCTCTATCCTGCTGAGCTAAGAGGGCGAAGCGCGGCGCATTATAAGCGTTCGCGCGAATGAGATAAACCCGTCGGCTCGGGGCTGGCGCTCTCGAGGGATCCGAACGAGAGTCAGGCGGGAAGGGAGATGCCATGGAGCCGAGCGAGTATCGCGCCTACGATGGCCTGGGGCTGGCGGCACTGATCCGTCGCGGCGAGGTGAGCCGGGAGGAGGTCTTCGCGGCGGCCTGTGCCACCATCGAGGCGGAGAATCCACGCTTGGGTGCGGTGGTGCGCTGTCGCTTCGAGCGGGCCGAGCAGGAGGGGCGCCGGGTCGATCCGGGGTCGCCCTTCGCCGGGGTGCCGACCCTGACCAAGGACCTGCTGATGGCCATTGCCGGCGAGCCGCTGGCCTTCGGAAGCGCGGCCCTGGTCGACTGGCGGGCGCCGGAAGACGCCTCCCTGGTGCGTCGCCTGCGCGAGGCGGGACTGGTGATCCTCGGCCAGACCGCGACCCCGGAGCTGGGGCTGATGGGCATCACCGAGCCGCGGGCCTTTGCCCATCCGCTGAACCCCTGGAAGCCCGGGCACTCGCCGGGGGGCTCCAGCGGCGGTGCGGCTGCGGCGGTGGCCGGCGGGCTGGTGCCCCTGGCCATGGCCGGCGACGGCGGCGGTTCGATTCGCATCCCGGCGAGCCACTGTGGGCTGTTCGGCTTCAAGCCTTCCCGCGGGCGGGTGCCCCTCGGCCCCCAGTACGCCGAGGTGTGGCAGGGGGCGGTGGTGGAACACGCCCTGACCCGCAGCGTGCGGGACAGCGCGGCGCTGCTCGACCAGATCAACGGCATGGACGAGGGGGCGCCACAGCCGTTGCCTCGCGAGGAGGGCTTCCTGGCCGCCATCGCCAGGCCTCCCGCGCGGCTGCGAGTCGCCGTCTCCCTGGGCGAGCCACTGGGGGCGCCGCTGGGCACCCGGCTCGCCCCCGAGGTGCGACACGCCGTGGAGCAGGCCGCCTACCGCCTGGAGGCGATGGGCCACGGGGTGGAGTGGTGCGATCCGCCCGCCGAGGGCGAGCGGCTGGCCGACAGTTACCTGACCCTCTACCTGGGCCACCTGGCCGCCGACCTGGCCTGGATCAGCGAGCAGACCGGCGTGCCGGTGGGGCGGCTCGACATCGAGCCGTCGACCCGGGCCATCGGCCGGCTGGGGCGCTGGCTGTCGGCGCGGGACTATGAGCTCGCCAAGCGTTACTGGAACCGGGTGGCGCGAGCCATGGGCGAGTTCCACCGCCGCTTCGATGTGCTGCTGTTGCCGGTGGCGGCGACCCCGGCGCCGCGCCTGGGGGAGCTCTATCCCGATGCCGGCAAGGAGCGGCTGATGGCGCTGCTGACGCTGCCGGGCGCCGCTCCCCTGGCGCTGAAGGCGGGCATGCTGCACCGCCTGGCCAAGGAGGCGCTGTGCCGTACTCCCTTCACCCAACTGGCCAACCTCACCGGTCAGCCGGCCATGTCGCTGCCGCTGCATGTCACCCGGGACGGCCTGCCGGTGGGGGTGCAGATGATCGGCCCCATGGGCGACGAGCGTCGTCTGCTGGCGCTGGCCGCCGAGCTCGAGGCCGACAGCGGCTGGGGGCATCGGCTGCCCCGCGCGGCGAGCGGTGAGTCGCGGGCCGATCCCGGGTAGAATGGCCGACGAATCCGCCCGATGAGGCCGGCATGTCCGATACCCCTTCGCCCCTTTCCCCGGCCGGCGACCGCCACTTCGATGGCCTGGCCGACAAGTTTGCCGACAGCCTCTACGGCGCGGCCCGTGGCGAGCTGCGTCTGGCACTGCTCGACCGGCTGCTGCCGGAGATGCTCGCCCTCGACGCTCAGCCGGTGCTCGACGTGGGCGGCGGCCTCGGCCAGCTGGCCGCCTGGTTCGCCGGGCGCGGCCATGCGGTGACCCTGGCCGAGCCCTCCGGCGAGATGCTCGAGCGGGCCAGGGCGCACCTGGCCGGACAGCCGGTGAGCCTGCTCCAGGTCCCGCTGCAGGCCCTGCCCGAGTGCGCCCCCGGCCCCTGGCGGCTGATCGCCTGCCATGCGGTGCTGGAGTGGCTGGCCGACCCGCGCGCGGCGCTCGCCACCCTGGCGGGGTTGCTGGCGCCGGGCGGCCAGCTCTCGCTGATGGTCTTCAACCGCGACGCGCTGCGGATGTCCAACGTGGTCAAGGGCAACCTGGAGAAGGCCCTGGCCGACCGCCTCGAGGGCACCGGCCGGCGCCGTCGCTTGACGCCGATCTCGCCGCTGACCCATGGCCAGATCGAGACCTGGGCGGCCGAGAACGGGCTGGCGATCTCGGCAGTCGCGGGCATCCGCGTCTTCCACGACTATCTGCGCCAGCCACCACCGTCCGATGCCGACCGGGCACGCCTGCTCGCCCTCGAGCAGCGCTACTGCCGCGTCGACCCCCACTGGCGGCTGGGTCGCTACCTGCTCTACACCCTCGAGCCTTCCTCGATCCGACCCCAGGAGCCCCTTGCATGAGCGCCGAGACCCCTGTCTGCCAGTTGCTGGAGCGCCAGGCCCTCGACTACCGCGGCTGGTGGTGGGTGGGACCGCCACGGGACGGCTGGCTGGAGGCGGGCGAGGGCGCGGCGGTCAGCGTCGACGCGGCGGTGCTCGAGGCCTGGCGCGCCCGGGGCCGGCCGGCCTTCTCGCCCTTCGATGACGGCCTGCCGGCCACGGCCGGTGCCGGCGTCCCCGGGGTCGTGCTGTTCTGGCCCAAGAGCCATGCGCTGGGCGAGTGGTGGCTGCTGTGGCTCTGTGCGATGCTGCCGCCGGGCACGCCGCTGCAACTCGCCGGCGAGAACCAGGGGGGCATCAAGCGGGTGCTCAAGGTGTTGGCCGCGCTGGGACTGGGCTGCCGCAAGCGCGACACCGCCCGGCGCTGCTCGCTGTTCGAGACGCGCCTCGGCCGGGTCGGCCTCGACCCCGAGGCGGCCTGGTCGTCGTTCGAGGCCGAGGGGCTGACCCTGGTCAGTCACCCGGGCGTGTTCGGCCACGGCAAGCTCGACGACGGCACCCGACTGCTGCTGGAGCGGTTGCCGGCGGTGCTGCCGGAAGGGCAGGCCGAGGTGTTGGACATGGGCTGCGGCGACGGCATCCTGGCCGCCTGGCTGGCCCGGCGCGGGGCCCGGGTCACGGCGGTGGACGTCAACGCCTGTGCCGTGGAGGCGACCCGCCGCACGCTCGCCGCCAATGGCCTGGCCGGCGAGGCGCGGGTCGGCGACGTCTACGCCGCACTCGGCGAAAGGCGCTTCACGGCCATCGTCAGCAACCCGCCCTTCCACCAGGAGCGGGCCATCGACTATGGCCCGGCGGCGCGGCTGATCCTCGAGGCGCCCGACCACCTGCGGCCCGGTGGCCAGCTGGTGATCGTGGCCAACGCCTTCCTGCCCTACCCGGATCTGCTCGAGCGTGCCTTCGGCGGCTTCGAGATCCTTGCCGACGACAGGCGATTTCGTGTCTATCAGGCGGTGAAGCCCCTGGGCTGAGCCGACTCAGGCCTGCGGATCGCGATAGGCGATCCCGGTGATGATATAGCTCGTTTCGCCACCGGGGGCGGCGACGGTCACCTCGTCGTCCAGCGACTTGCCGAGCAGGGCCTTGGCCAGGGGGGCGTCGACGCTGATCCAGCGTTTCGCCGTGTCGGTCTCGTCGTGGCCGACGATGCGGATGTGCGTCTCCTCGCCGTCGTCGTCCTCGAGGGTGACGAAGGCGCCGAAGTAGACCCTGTCGGTGTCCTCCGGGAGCCGATCCACCACCTGCACTTCGTCGAGGCGCTTGGTCAGGTAGCGGATCCGGGCGATGACCCGATTGAGCTCCTTCTTGTTGTAGGTGTAGTCGGCGTTCTCGCTGCGGTCGCCGAGTGCCGCCGCCTCGCCGACCTTGGCCGAGAGCGCGGGGCGCTTGACCCGCGACAGGTGGTCGAGGATGCCGCGCAGGCGGTCGGCGCCCTCGGCGGTGATCAGGTTGCTCTTCGGCTCCTGGCGCGGATCCTTGGCCGGGTCGCGCCAGCGCGTCATGTTGCGGCCTTTCATCCGGCTGGTCCCTCCTGCTGGTGAGAGTTGAAACATACGCCATCGGTGAAGGGGCGCCAAGGCATCGATGACCGCGGCGGTTGGCATCCCCCCTCCGGGTCATGATAATGGTCGCCACCCTGCGACCCGGAGACCGGCATGAGCGACCCCCGTCACCCGCACGACCAGGATCTCACCGCGCTGACGTCCTTCACGGCCGCCGACGTCGAGTTGCTGGAGCGGCGCTGCCTGCACCAGGGCTTCTTCCGCCTGGAGGAACTGCACCTGCGCCATCGCCTGTTCGAGGGCGGCTGGAGCGGCGAGGTGGTGCGCGAGGTACATCATCGCCACGACGCCGTGGGCGTGCTGCTCTATGATGTGGAGCGAGACGCCGTGGTATTGATCGAGCAGTTCCGTGCCGGTGCGTTCGATGACCCCGCGTCACCCTGGAAGCTGGAGGTGGTGGCGGGGCTGGTGGAGCGGGGCGAGAGCGTCGCCGAGGTCGCTCGCCGCGAGGCGCTGGAAGAGGCCGGCTGCGAGGTGGGCGAGCTGATCGAGCTGCATGTCTACTACCCCAGTCCCGGGGCCTGTGACGAGCGCGTCACCCTGTTCTGTGGTCTGGTCGACAGCCGTGGCCTCGGCGGGGTGCATGGGCTCGACGAGGAGCACGAGGACATCCGCGTGCATGTGTTGCCGTTTACCCGAGCGTGGGAACTCCTCCAGGCCGGGCGACTCGACAATGCCATGTGTCTGATCGCCTTCCATTGGCTGGCAGGCGAACGCGCATCACTGCGAGCAAGGAGGTAGCGTGTCGAGAACAGCCTATGTCACCGACCTGAAGAGTCTGCAGGGCGAGTGCACCGTCAACTACCTGCGCCTGACCCGGCTGCTGGGGGCGCTGGACGCCGGCGAGATCCGCGAGGTCGAGCTGCTCCGTGGCGGTCGACGGCTCGGGGCACTGTGCATCGAGGTGCTCGAGCAGGCCCCCTACACTACCATCGCTCAGGTCTCCCAGCAGGGCGTGCTCGACGAACTGATCGAGACCCCGCGCATGCGCGTGCATCTCTACCACGACGTGCGCATGGCCGAGGTCACCGACTTCCAGCGCCAACGCCATTTCCATGGCCGCTACCGCTACCCCAATGCGCGCATGCATCAGCCCGACGAGAAGCTGCAACTCAACCGCTTCTTAGGCGAGTGGCTGGAGCATGGACTGGCCCACGGCCACTCCCTCGACCTGCCAGAACTACCTTGATGAATAGGCTGCCCTGAGGAGATGCTGCCCTGATGCGACTGGTCCAGATCAGCGACTGCCATCTGCAGGCCGACCCCCGGGCCCGTTCCCGGGCCCGTTCCCGGGCCGGCTTTCCGCTGCGCCAGCTCGAGGCGGTGATCGAGGCGGTCAACCGGGAGCGGCCGGACATGGTGCTGGTGACCGGTGACGTCAGCCAGGACGAGACCGCGGCTTCCTACCGGCTGGCGGTCCGTACCCTCGGGGCGCTCGACGCCCCCTGGTTCTGGCTGGCGGGCAACCACGACGAGCCGGCGCTGATGGCCGAGGCCCGCGAGCTGCCCGATGAACTGGAACTCGGTAGTTGGCGGGTGCTGTTGCTGGATACCCGGGTCAGTGGCCAGCCCCACGGCGAGCTGGGACCCGAGCGACTCGGCTGGCTGGCCGACCGGCTCGAGGAGGACGACCGGCCGACCCTGCTGGTGATGCATCACCCGCCCCTGGCCGTCGGCTCGGCCTGGCTCGACGAGCTCGGCCTGCTGGACCGGGAGGCCTTCTGGCAGACCCTGGCGGCCTATCGTCAGGTGAAGGCGGTCCTCTGCGGCCATATCCACCAGGCCTTCGCCAGCCGGCGGCGGCTGGAAGCGGGGGCGGTGGCGGTCTACGGCTGCCCTTCCACCACCGACCAGTTCCTGCCCGGCGCCGAGACCTTCGCCGTCGACGAGGCGTCGCGCCCCGGCTATCGGGTCGTCGACCTCGAGGCCGGCGACCTGACGACCTGGGTGGAGCGCGTCGAGCCGTGAATCTGGGCATCTTTTTTCGTTCTAAAAAGATAGTTATTAATTCTTTTGGGTTATTATCAATCCGGCGTTAATCTGTGGCGCATGATCTCACGCCCAACGTCTTGCGAGGTAGCCGGGCCATGACCACTCATGTTGCACCGACACGTCATGCACCGAACCGCGAATCGGCCGCCCAGGCCAGTGGCGCGACGTCGGTTGCCGCCGTCACGCCGCGTCGGCTGACCCATCTCGAGCAGCTCGAGGCCGAGTCGATCCACATCATCCGCGAGGTGGCGGCCGAGTTCCGCAACCCGGTGATGCTCTACTCCATCGGCAAGGACTCCTCGGTGATGCTGCACCTGGCGCGCAAGGCCTTCTATCCGGGGCCGCCGCCGTTTCCGTTGATGCACATCAACACCACCTGGAAGTTCCGCGAGATGATCGCCTTCCGCGATCGCATGGCGGCAGAATCCGGGATGGAGCTGATCGAGTATATCAACGAGGAGGGGCGGGCCGCCGGTATCAACCCCTTCGATCACGGCAGCAGCGGTTACACCGACGTGATGAAGACCCAGGCCCTCAAGCAGGCGCTGGACAAGTACGGCTTCGATGCCGCCTTCGGCGGTGCCCGTCGCGACGAGGAGGCCAGCCGTGCCAAGGAGCGGGTGTTCTCCTTCCGCGACAAGTTCCATCGCTGGGACCCGAAGAACCAGCGGCCCGAGCTGTGGAACCTCTACAACGCCAGGGTCAACAAGGGCGAGTCGATCCGCGCCTTCCCGCTCTCCAACTGGACCGAGCTGGACATCTGGCAGTACATCCACCTCGAGCAGATTCCCATCGTGCCGCTCTACTACGCTGCGCCGCGCCCGGTGGTGGAGCGCGACGGCATGCTGATCATGGTCGACGACGAGCGCATGCCGCTCGAGCCCGGCGAGGAGCCCGAGGAGAAGTGGGTGCGCTTCCGCACGCTCGGCTGCTACCCGCTGACCGGCGCCGTGGAGTCGAAGGCCGCCACCCTGCCCGAGATCATCCAGGAGATGCTGCTGACCCGCACCAGCGAACGCAGCGGCCGCGCCATCGACCACGACCAGGCGGGCTCCATGGAGAAGAAGAAGCGCGAGGGCTATTTCTGATGGCACACCAATCGACACTCATTGCCGATAACATCGAGCAGTACCTGCACGAGCACGAGAACAAGGACCTGCTGCGCTTCATCACCTGCGGCAGCGTCGACGACGGCAAGTCGACCCTGATCGGCCGGCTGCTGCACGACTCCAAGATGATCTTCGACGACCAGCTCGCGGCGATCACTCAGGCGTCGAAGAAGAGCGGTACCACCGGCGAGGAGGTCGACCTGGCGCTGCTGGTCGATGGCCTGCAGTCGGAGCGCGAGCAGGGCATCACCATCGATGTCGCCTACCGCTTCTTCTCCACCGACAAGCGCAAGTTCATCATCGCCGACACCCCGGGGCACGAGCAGTACACCCGCAACATGGCCACCGGGGCCTCCACCGCCAGCCTGGCGATCATCCTGATCGATGCCCGCTACGGGGTGCAGACCCAGACCCGTCGGCACAGCTTCATCGCCGATCTGCTGGGCATCCGGCATCTGGTGATCGCGGTCAACAAGATGGACCTGGTCGACTTCGACCAGGCGCGCTTCGACGAGATCGTCGCCGACTATCGCCTCTTCGCCGAGCAGCTCTCGGCCGAGGACATCCACTTCGTGCCCATGTCGGCCCTGAAGGGCGATAACGTGGTCAACAAGAGCGCCGCCATGGCGTGGTATGAGGGCCCGGCGCTGCTGGAACTGCTCGAGGGGGTGGAGGTCAGCCGCGACCGCAACCTCACCGACCTGCGCCTGCCGGTGCAGTACGTCAATCGCCCGAACCTCGACTTCCGTGGCTACGCCGGTACCCTGGAGGCGGGCGTGCTGCGCCCCGGCCAGGCGGTCAAGGCGCTGCCCTCGGGCAAGGCCTCGACGGTCGAGCGCATCGTCACCTTCGACGGTGACCTGGACGCGGCCTACCCCGGCCAGGCGATCACCGTGACCCTGAACGACGAGATCGACATCTCCCGCGGTGACTGGCTCGTTGCCTCGGACGCCGACGTAGCCATGGCGAGTGCCTTCGATGCCGACATCGTCTGGATGCACGAGGAGGCGTTGACCCCGGGGCGGTCGTACGACATCCGCCTGGCCGGACGCTCCGTTGCCGGCCAGGTGGGAGCGATCCACCACCAGGTCGACGTCAACACCCTGGAGCGCCATGCCACCGAGCGTCTCGAGCTCAACGCCATCGCCCGCTGCCGGGTCGAGCTGACCGCCGAGGTGCCATTGGATGACTACGCCACCAGTCCGGGTACTGGGAGCTTCATCGTCATCGACCGCCTGACCAACGTGACGGTCGGCGCCGGGATGATCCGCGGTACGGCCGAGGGGGCCGCCGAGGCCCACGGCGAGGTCGACTGGGCCGGCTTCGAGCTGGAGCTCAACGCGCTGGTGCGCAAGTACTTCCCGCACTGGGAGGCGAGGGACATCCGCGAGCTGATTCGGTAACCCCCTGCCGGAATTGCGTGACGAGGGGCGCCGGGGACAGGCCGAAGAGGGGGTCCGATTCCATGGGTGAGGCGGAATCAGAAGAACATCCAGTGAATGTTCTTCCCGCCGAACGGGTTGGCCATGGATGGCCAACCCCGGGCCCTGCAAGCGAAGCAGGATGCGAAAGCGCAGCAGGGAATCGGTAGCGCCCAGGGAGGGGGGTCACAGCGCCCCCTCGCAGGCCTGTCGCCGGATCAGCCCCGAGAAGTCGGCCCCGGGGAAACTGGTGCTGCCAGGCTGGGTCCAACCTTGCACACTGGAAGCCGGAGCCCTTGCCGATGATCCTGCTGGTGATCGCCCTGCTGCTGGCCATCTTCCTGCTGCCCAACCTCTGGGCCAAGTGGGTGCTCAACCGCCATGCCCGGCCGCGGGACGACTACCCGGGTACCGGCGGCGAGCTCGCCGAGCACCTGCTCAAGCGGCTCGGCATCGACGGGGTGGAGGTGGAACTCACCGAGCAGGGCGATCATTACGACCCCCAGGCGCGGCGGGTGCGGCTCTCCCGGGAGCATTACGCGGGGCGCTCGCTTACCGCAGTGACGGTGGCGGCCCACGAGGTGGGCCACGCCATCCAGCACCACCACGGCTATGCGCCGCTGCTGGCGCGCACCCGGCTGGTGGCGGTGGCCCAGCAGGCCGAGAAGCTCGGGGCGCTGCTGATGATGGCCGCCCCCTTCCTGTTCGTCCTTACTCGCATGCCGGGCGGCATGCTGATCGTGCTGCTGGCCGCGGTGATCAGCTTCGGCACCGCGGCGATGGTGCACCTGGTGACCCTGCCGGTGGAGTTCGACGCCAGCTTCCAGCGGGCCCTGCCGCTGCTCAAGGAGTACATACCGCCCTACGATATGCCCGGCGCCCGCCATGTGCTCACCGCCTGCGCCTTCACCTATGTGGCGGCGTCGCTGGCCAGCCTGCTCAACCTGGGGCGGTGGCTGGTGATCCTCAGGCGCTAAGCGCCCAGCTTCGAGCTGATCCGAGGTGGTGAAGGGCCAGTTCAATGCATCAAGGCCGAAGGCTCTGCATGAGCGGCGCCGGGGACAGGGCGAAGCGGAGGTCAGTCTTCAGGGATGAAGAATGTAGCGCCCAGGGACGGGTCCACAGCGCCTCCGCGTAGGCCGGTCGCCGGAAAAGCCGCGGGCCCCAGCATCAAGGGCGTGGCCGGTTGGCCATGACCACCGCCCGCCGCGGGGCGGGGTAGCCCTCGCGGGTCTTGCTCGGGTCGTTCGGATCGAGGAAATCGGCCAGCGACTGGAAGGTCATCCAGTCGGTGGCGCGCTGCTCGTCGGTCGTGGTCACCGCTTCGTCCACCACGCGCACGTTGTCGAACCCGCAGCGCGCGAGCCACTGGCAGAGGGCGGCGGAAGAGGGCAGGAAGTAGACGTTGGGCATGGCGGCGTAGCGCTCGCCGGGCAGCAGCACGCTGGTGGCGTCGCCTTCGACCACCAGGGTCTCGAGCACCAGCTCGCCGCCCGGGCGCAGGGCGTCCCTGAGCTGCAGCAGGTGCTCGAGCGGCGAAGGGCGGTGGTAGAGCACGCCCATGGAGAACACCGTGTCGAAGAAGGCGAGCCGTTCGGGCACCTCCTCGATGCCCACCGGCAGGAAGTGGGTGCGCCAGCCGTCGGCATCGCCGATGAAGTGGCGTACGGCCCGGAACTGCCAGAAGAAGCGCGGCGAGGGGTCGATCACCAGCACGAAGGCGGCACCGGCGCCCGCCATGCGCCAGGCGTGGTAGCCGCTGCCGCCACCCACGTCGAGCACCCGCCGGCCGGCGAGGTTCGCCAGGTGCGGCGCCACGCGCCGCCACTTCCAGTCGGAGCGCCACTCGGTCTCGATGTGGATGCCCCCCAGGCGGTAGGGCCCCTTGCGCCAGGGTGCGAGCTTGCGCAGCAGGCTCTCGCACCGGCGGCGCTGGCTGTCGGTCAGCGCCAGGTCGACGCTGACGGTATCGCCGTCCAGGGACACCTCGCGGGCCGCGGGGAGGGCGGGCAGCTTGGCCACCGCCTTCTCCCAGGCCGGCAGGTCGCCGTAGCGGCTTCGGTCCAGCCCGCGGGCGAGCTGGTCGGGCAGGCGGGCCAGCCAGGTGTCGAGCCCCTGGTCGAGGAAGGCCTGGTAGAGCTCGCGGTGCTCGGCGGGAATGGGCACGTCAGGTCTCCCCGTACCGGGCGTCCTTGAAGGCGATCAAGGAGGCGAAGTTCAGGAACTGGAACCAGGTCTGCGAGCGGGGGAAACCGGCCCGCGCCAGGCGCTCGTGGTGGGCGGCCAGGGTGTCGGGCACCAGGACGTTCTCGAGCGCCGTGCGCTTCTGGCTGATCTCCAGCTCGCTGTAGCCGTTGGCGCGCTTGAAGTCGTGGTAGCGCTCCACCAGCCAGGCATTGTCCTGTTCATCTTCGGCCACGATCTTCTCCGAGAGCACCAGCACGCCGCCGGGCTCCAGGGCGGCGAAGAGCTTGTCGATCACCGCATCGCGATCCTCGGGGGCGAGGAACTGCAGGGTGAAGTCGAGCACGATCATCCCCGAGGGGCGGTAGTCGAGCTCGCGGATGTCGCCCTCGACGATCTCGACGGCGTGCTCCGGGCACTCCGCGGCCAGGGTCTCCCGGGCCCGGGCCACCATGGCCGGCGAGAGGTCCACGCCGGTATAGCGGAAGGCGGCCGGCGGCAGCGTCCCGGCCAGTGCCAGGCCGGCGGCCCCCAGCGAGCAGCCCAGGTCGTAGACGTGGGCGCCGTGGCGCAGGTGGCGCCGGGCGATCAGCCCCAGCATGCCGAGTATCTGGCCGTAGCCCGGGACCGAGCGGCGGATCATGTCGGGAAAGCAGGCGACGACCTGCTCGTCGAAGGAGAAGCGCGCCATCCGATCGAGGGGTGTCGAAAAGATCGCGTCACGGTAAGATGCGTCACTCATGGGCCGAGCCGGAAATCGTGCGGAAATGGACGCCCATTCTACGTCTCCCTCGCCCCGGCTGCACGACAGGATGTCAGGAGGAAACCATGACCCAACTCCCGATCGACCAGCGCGGGGCCTGGCGCGCCCTGGCCACCCACGCCGAGACCATGCGCGGCGTGCACCTGCGTGACCTCTTCGCCGCTGCGACCGGCCGTCATGCGGCCTACACCCGCCACGCGGCGGGGCTGACCCTGGACCTCTCCAAGCAGCGCTGGTCCGACGAGACCTTCGCCCTGCTGCTGGACCTGGCCCGGGAGGCCGGCCTGCCCGAGGCGAGCCGCGCCCTGCTCGACGGCGAGCGGGTCAATGTGAGCGAGGATCGCCCGGCGCTGCATACCGCCCTGCGCCTGCCGGCGGATGCCTCGCTGGTGGTGGAGGGCGAGGACCTGGTGCCCGGCGTGCACGCGACGCTGGATCGCATGGCCACCATGGTCGAGCGCTTCCATGCCGGCCAGTGGCGCGGTGCCACCGGCAAGGCGATTCGCAATGTCGTCAACCTGGGGGTCGGCGGCTCCGACCTCGGCCCCCTGATGGTGACCCACGCCCTGGCCGACTACCGCCCGGAGGGCGTGCACCGCATCGAGGTGCACTTCGCCTCGACCATGGACGGCTCCCAGCTGGCCGACTACCTCTCTCGGCTCAACCCCGAGACCACGCTGTTCGTGCTCTCGTCCAAGTCGTTCACCACCATCGATACCCTCTCCAATGCCCGTACCGCCCGTGACTGGCTGATGTCGCGGCTGGGCCAGGAGGAAGGCGTCGACGATGGCCTGGTGATGCGCCAGCACTTCATCGGCGTCTCGGCGAGCCCCGAGAAGATGAACGACTGGGGCATCGCGCCGGATCACCAGCTGGAGTTCTGGGAGTGGGTCGGCGGGCGCTACTCGCTGTGGGGCGGCATCGGCCTGCCCATCGCCCTGCTGGTCGGCATGGGCAACTTCCGCGAGCTGCTCGCCGGGGCCCACGCCATGGACCGCCACTTCCGCGAGGCGGCGCTTGCCGACAACCTGCCGGTGCTGCTGGCCCTGGCGGGGATCTGGAACGTCAACTTCCTGGACATCCGCGCCCACTCGATCCTGCCCTATGACGGCCGCCTGGAGTACTTCGCCGCCTATCTCGAGCAGCTCGAGATGGAGTCCAATGGCAAGTCGGTGACCCACGACGGTCGTGAGGTGGGTTACTCTACCTGCCCGGTGCTGTGGGGCCAGCTCGGGCCCAACGCCCAGCATGCCTTCTACCAGTTGCTGCACCAGGGCACCCAGGCGGTGGAGTGCGACTTCATCGCGCCCCTGGTGCGCTATGACGACGTGACCGACGAGGCGACCCGCGATCACCTGATGAGCCAGCACCGCCTGACGCTCGCCAACTGCTTCGCCCAGTCGCGGGTGCTGATGCTCGGCGACGACGCCATCGAGGACGACGGCCCGCGTCCCGGCCACAAGCGCTACCGTGGCAACCAGCCGTCCACCACGGTGCTGCTCGAGCGGCTGACGCCGGCGACGCTGGGGGCGCTGATCGCCCTCTACGAGCACAAGGTGTTCGTCCAGGCCACCATCTGGGAGATCAACCCCTTCGACCAGTGGGGGGTGGAGCTGGGCAAGAAGATCGCCGGCGAGACCCAGCGCATCCTGGAGAGCCATCAGGGCCTCGAGGCCATGGATGACTCCACCCGCGCGCTGATCGAGGCCGTGTGGCAGGCCGAGCGGGCGGCGGAGACCGGTTTGCGATGAGGCTGGCTGTTTGTACAGGGGTTGGGGTATGCTGAGTGCGGCCCTGGGCGTGCCGCCGGCCAGCGGGGTGCTCTATCTGCATGGTTTCAACAGCGGCAGCGGTTCGCCGAAGGCGGCGCTGATGCGCGCCGCCTGCGCCGCCCTGGGGCTGCCCTGCGCGACACCGCAGCTGACCCACCGGCCGCGTGCGGCCCTGCGGCTGGCCGAGTCGCTGCTCGAGGGGTTGGGGCCGCGCCCACTGGTCGCGGGTAGCTCCCTGGGGGGCTTCCTGGCAACGCTGGTCGCCGAGCGCCACGACCTTCCGGCGGCGCTGATCAACCCCGCGGTGGAGCCGGCCCGGCTGGTGGTGGGCTGGGTCGGCGAGGCCTTCGTCAACGAGTATACCGGCGAGCGCTTCTCCGTCGAGGCCGTGCATCTCGAGGAGCTCGAGGCGCTCACCCCGCGGGGCGTCACGCCGGCGCGCTACCTGCTGCTGCTGGGCAGCGCCGACGAGACCCTGGACCCGGCCGATGCCTTCGCCTTCTATCGCGGCGCCCGGACCATCCTTCACCCCGGGGGCGACCACGGCTTCACGGCGCTGGCCGACTACCTGCCGGCGATCTTCGCCCACGGTGGCCATCGACTGGCCCCCGGGCGCATCACCCATCAGGATGTGGATGACGCATGACGCAATACAGTGCCAGCTCCATCGAGGTGCTTTCCGGCCTCGAGCCGGTGCGCAAGCGCCCCGGCATGTACACCGACACCAGTCGCCCCAACCACCTGGTCCAGGAGGTCATCGACAACAGCGTCGACGAGGCGTTGGCCGGCCATGCCCAGGAGATCACGGTGCGCCTGTTCGAGGACGGCGGCATCGAGGTCACCGACGACGGCCGCGGCATGCCCATCGACATCCACCCGGAACACGGCGTGTCCGGGATCGAGCTGATCCTCACCCGGCTGCATGCCGGCGGCAAGTTCTCCCAGTCGAGCTACCGCTTCGCCGGCGGCCTGCACGGCGTGGGGGTGTCGGTGGTCAATGCCCTGTCGAAGCGGCTCGAGGTGGAGGTGCTGCGCGACGGCAGCCGCCACGGGATGGCCTTCGAGCACGGCGAGCTGGCGTCCCCGCTGGCGGTGATCGGCAGCTGCGCCAGGCGGGCCCGGGGCACCGTGGTGCGCTTCTGGCCCGAGGAGAGCTACTTCGACAGCCCGAAGCTGTCGTTGGCGAGGCTGAAGCATCTGTTGCGGGCCAAGGCGGTGCTCTGCCCGGGGCTCAAGGTGGTGCTGGTCGAGGCCGACGGTGGCGAGAGCGTCTGGCAGTACGAGGATGGCCTGCGCGACTACCTGGCGCAGGCCACCGACGGCTATGAGGTACTGCCGGCCTCGCCCTTCGTCGGTCACTTCGCCGACGACGAGCAGGGGGTGGACTGGGCGATCCAGTGGCTGCCGGAGGGCGGCGAGCCGCTGCTGGAGAGCTACGTCAACCTGATTCCCACGCCCCAGGGCGGGACCCATGTCAACGGCCTGCGCGCCGGCCTGCTCGAGGCCCTGCGCGAATTCTGCGAGTACCGCAGCCTGCTGCCCCGGGGCGTCAAGCTCACCGCCGAGGACCTCTGGGAGCGGGTCTCCTATGTGCTCTCGGTGAAGATGCTCGACCCCCAGTTCGCCGGCCAGACCAAGGAGCGCCTGTCGTCGCGCACCGTGGCCGGGTTCGTCTCCGGGGTGGTCAAGGACGCCTTCTCGCTGTGGCTGAACCACCACGTCGACCAGGCCGAGGCGCTGGCCGAGCTGGTGATCAGCGTCGCCCAGCGCCGCCAGAAGAGCGCCAAGAAGGTGGCGCGCAAGAAGGTCACCTCGGGGCCGGCGCTGCCCGGCAAGCTGGCCGACTGCTCGGGCCAGGACCCGGCCGGCAGCGAGCTGTTCCTGGTGGAGGGTGACTCGGCCGGTGGCAGCGCCAAGCAGGCACGCAACCGCGAGACCCAGGCGATCCTGCCGCTGCGCGGCAAGATCCTCAACACCTGGGAGGTGGAGGCCCACGACATCTACGGCTCCCAGGAGGTCCACGACATCGCCGTGGCGATCGGCATGGACCCGGGCAGCGACGACCTCTCCAAGCTGCGCTACCACCGCATCTGCATCCTCGCCGACGCCGACTCCGACGGGCTGCACATCGCCACCCTGCTGTGCGCGCTCTTCGTGCGCCACTTTCCGGCGCTGGTGGACGCGGGCCATGTCTACGTCGCCATGCCGCCGCTCTACCGCATCGATCTCGGCAAGGAGGTGCACTACGCCCTGGACGAGAGCGAGAAGGCAGCGACCCTGCGCAAGCTCGAGGGCAAGCGCGGCACCCCCAATGTCCAGCGCTTCAAGGGCCTGGGCGAGATGAGCCCGCTGCAGCTGCGCGAGACCACCATGGCCCCCGAGACGCGGCGCCTGGTGCAACTGACCCGCGAGGTCGGCGACGGCACTATGGAGATGATGGACATGCTGCTGGCGAAGAAGCGCTCCGCCGACCGCAAGAGCTGGCTGGAAGATTACGGCAACCTGGCCGACATAGAGGTATAGCGCCGAGCGGTTGGTCGCCAGCGCTGGCGGTCCCTTTGGGGTCAGACCCCGGCGGAGGGATATTCCGCTAGCAACGTGCACCATGACGGGCTGGATGGTCTTGGCCGGGGTCTGACCCCAAAGGGGCCATGCCGCCGACATGGGAAGGCCAGTACCGCAGCAGCACCAAGCGGATTCGCCCCCTGCCGGGGTCTGACCCCAAGGGCGCGGCCTCGGCGGCTGGATCGAATGGGCTCTGGTGCTGCACGGCAACGGCCATGAAATCATGAAAGGGGTCAATCGATGACCATGGATATCCAGGTGGCGGAGGGCGATGTCGAGCGCCTCTCGCTGCGCGAGTACACCGAGAAGGCGTACCTCGACTACTCGATGTACGTCATCCTCGACCGGGCGCTGCCGCACATCGGCGACGGCATGAAGCCGGTGCAACGGCGCATCGTCTACGCCATGCGCGAACTGGCGCTCTCCGCCAGCGCCAAGTACAAGAAGTCGGCGCGTACCGTCGGCGACGTGCTCGGCAAGTTCCACCCCCACGGCGACAGCGCCTGCTACGAGGCGATGGTGCTGATGGCCCAGCCGTTCAGCTACCGCTACCCGCTGGTCGACGGCCAGGGCAACTGGGGCAGCCCCGACGATCCCAAGTCGTTCGCCGCCATGCGCTACACCGAGGCACGGCTGTCGAAGTTCGCCGAGGTGCTGCTCTCGGAACTCGGCCAGGGCACCGTCGACTGGACCCCCAACTTCGACGGCACCATGAACGAGCCGGTGGTGCTGCCGGCACGGCTGCCCCATGTGCTGCTCAACGGCGGCACCGGCATCGCCGTGGGCATGGCCACCGACATCCCGCCGCATAACGTGAACGAGGTGGTCGAGGCCACCTGTCACTTGCTGCGCCACCCCGAGGCGACCACGGCGGATCTCGGCCAGTACCTGCCGGCGCCGGACTTCCCCACCGAGGCCGAGATCATCACGCCGCGGGCCGACCTGCGCAAGCTCTACGAGAGCGGCCGCGGTTCGGTGAAGCTGCGTGCCCGCTACGTCATGGAGGAGGGCAGCATCGTGATCACCGCGCTGCCCTACCAGGTCAGCGGCGCCAAGGTGCTCGAGCAGATCGCCGCCCAGATGCAGGCCAAGAAGCTGCCCATGGTGGCCGACCTGCGCGACGAGTCGACCCACGAGGAGCCGACCCGTCTGGTGATCGAGCCTCGCTCCAACCGGGTCGACATCGAGGCGCTGATGGCGCACCTGTTCGCCACCACCGATCTCGAGAAGAACATCCGCGTCAACATGAATGTGATCGGCCTCGACGGCCGCCCGCGGGTGCTGCCGCTGCCCGACATGCTCGGCGAATGGCTGCGCTTCCGCCGCACCACCGTGCGCCGGCGCCTCGAACATCGCCTGGGCAAGGTGCAGGACCGCCTGCATATCCTCGAGGGTCTGCTGATCGCCTACCTCAACATCGACGAGGTGATCCGCATCATCCGCGAGGAGGACGAGCCCAAGCCCGCGCTGATGGCGGCCTTCGGGCTCAGCGACCGCCAGGCCGAGGCGATCCTCGAGCTGCGCTTGCGCCACCTGGCCAAGCTCGAGGAGATGAAGATTCGCGGCGAGCAGGACGAGCTCGAGGCCGAACGCCAGCACCTCGAGGCGCTGCTCGGCAGCGAGGCCAGGCTCACCGACCTGATCGAGGAGGAGCTGCGCGCCGCCGGCAAGGAGTACGGCGACGCCCGCCGTTCGCCGATCGTCGAGCGCGAGGAGGCCCGGGCGCTCTCCGAGGTCGAGCTGGTCGGCGCCGACCCCGTCACCGTGGTGCTCTCCGAGAAGGGCTGGATCCGTAGTGCCAAGGGTCACGAGATCGACCCCGCCGGGCTCTCCTACAAGGCCGGCGACCGCTTCGCCCTGGCGGCCCGGGGCAAGACCAACCAGCCCTTGGTGCTGCTCGACGACACCGGCCGTGCCTATACCCTGGCCGCCCACAACCTGCCCAGCGCCCGCGGCCAGGGCGAGCCGGTCACCAGCCGGGTCAACGTGGTGGCCGGGGCGCACATGGCGGGGCTGATGCTGGCACCGCCCACGGCGCGCTTCCTGCTCGCCTCCGACGGCGGCTACGGCTTCGTGGCCCGCCTCGAGGAACTGGTGGGCAAGAACAAGTCGGGCAAGGGGGTGCTCAGCGTGCCCAAGGGCTGCAACGTGCTGCCCCCCTGCGCGGTGCCCGACGAGGAGGGCGCCAGCGTGGCCGCGGTCTCCAACGAGGGGCGGCTGCTGGTCTTCCCCCTCGAGCAGCTGCCCGAGATGGCCAAGGGCAAGGGCAACAAGATGATCGACATCCCGGGCGCGCGAGCCGCCCGGCGCGAGGAGTTCGTGCGCAGCCTGGTGATACTGCCCGCCGGGGGCGCGCTGGTGGTGCATGCCGGCAAGCGTCACCTGACCCTCAAGGCCGCCGATCTGGATTACTATCGTGGCGAGCGCGGTCGGCGCGGCAGCAAACTGCCCCGCGGCCTGCAGAAGGTCGACCGGCTGGAAAGCTTGATGCCGGAAGTTTGAAGAATGGCAGCAGCCATGTAGGCGGCGCCGGGGACAGGTCGAAGCGGAGGTCCTTTTCCAGGGAAGGAAAAGGTAGCGCCCAGGGAGGGGGCCACAGCGCCTCCGCGCAGGCCTGTCCCCGGAAAAGCCGCCTCAATCAGCGTATTGGGTACGCTCGGATTTTGAGGCAACCATGACACGACGAGTACTGATTCGCGCCACCGGCACGGCGCGTCCCGGCCAGCTGGCCGGCCTGGGCAAGGCCCTTGCCACCAGCGGCGCCCGCCTGCTGGACATCAACCAGAGCGTGACCTTCGACATGCTCTCCCTGGAGGCCCTGGTGGGGCTCGGCCAGGACAACGACCTGGAGGGCGCCCTGACCGCCGCCGGCGACGCCCTGGGCCTCGACGTCCAGGCGATCCAGGTCAGCGCCGAGGACTATCAGCGCTGGAGTGCCCACGCCAGCCAGCCGCGGTTGATCCTGACGCTACTGGCGCCGCACCTGCCGGCGGGGATCCTCGCCGAGGTGGGGGCGCTGACCGCCGAGCATGGCCTGACCGTGGAACTGATCCATCGCCTCTCCGGCCGCGAGCCGCTGGACGGCGGCGTGCCCCACGAACACGCGAGCATCAGTGGTGCCTGCGTGGAATGCTGGCTGCGCGGCGAGGAGATCGACCTCGATGCCCTGCGCGAGAAGGCCCTGGCGCTGGGCGCCATGCATGGCGTCGACATCGCCATCCAGGAGGACTCCATCTGGCGTCGCCACCGTCGCCTGGTCTGCTTCGACATGGACTCCACCCTGATCAAGACCGAGGTGATCGACGAGCTCGCGCGGCGTCACGGCGTCGGCGACGAGGTCGCCGCGGTCACCGAGCGGGCCATGCGCGGCGAGCTGGATTTCCAGCAGAGCTTCCGCGAGCGCATGAGCAAGCTGAAGGGACTCGACGAGTCGGTGCTCGCCGAGATCGCCGAGGAGCTGCCGCTGATGGATGGCGTCGAGCGGCTGATGACGCAGCTCAAGCGGCTGGGCTATCGCACCGCGATCCTCTCCGGGGGCTTCACCTACTTCGCCCGCCACCTGCAGGAGCGGCTCGGTTTCGACGAGATCCATGCCAACGAGCTGGTGATCGAGAACGGCAAGGTCACCGGCGAGGTGCGCGAGCCGATCCTCGACGCCGACCGCAAGGCGGCGCTGCTGCGCGAGATCGCCGCGCGCGAGGGGTTCGCCATGGAGCAGACCATCGCCGTGGGCGACGGTGCCAACGACCTCAAGATGCTGGCCGCCGCCGGGCTCGGCATCGCCTTCCGTGCCAAGCCGCTGGTGCGCAGCCAGGCCCGCCACTCCATTTCGACCCTGGGCCTCGATGCGGTGCTCTACCTGATCGGCTATCGCCAGGTGGACCTGGAGGAGTAGGGCCGTGAGCACGACCTTCGAGACCTGGCGCGGCCGCTTCGAGCGGCTGCGCGCCCATCAGACATTTCTTTCTTAGAAAAACAACCGCTTAGGCTCGTTCAATGTACGTAGCCTAGGCGGTTGCTATCCCGTTATTTCAATTACTTGCGAGCGACTTGTACGCGATTTTCAGCGGCTTGAAGGGTCAACTTCCGGCACGCTGAGGTCGTAGACATCGAGCATGCGCTCGCTGCGGTGGCCGCTGGCTTCCTGCTTGTCGTGGCGGTTGCCTTCGGTGTCGGTGATGCCGCGGCGCTTGAGGTCGTGGAGGCCGAATTTCTCCTCCTGGGTGATCACCTCGGCATCGACGGCGGCGAGCATCATGCGGTACCAGGCGCTGTCGAGCCCGTGGCGGGTGAGGGCGTCGCCGCCGGTGCCGACGAACAGCGGACGGCGAGCCGGGTCGAGAGGTACCGCTCTCCCTTTCTTCTTCCAACGAGCGTTGCGCACAGCGATGGCGGCCTGCCAGGCGTTGCGCAGCCTCTCGTTCCAGCGCACCAGGTTGTCGCGGCTGCCCTTGCGGCGGTTGGTGCGGATCCCGGCGTCGATGGCGTTGACCTCGGTGAGGGTGAGCACTTCCACCGCGCGCAGGCGGCAGAGGTAGGCGATCTCGATCAGGGCCCAGAGGTAGGGGGCGACGGCGCCGGGCGCGGTCGTGCTGCCCTGCCCGCGTTCCTGGCAGAACTGGGTAACGCGGGCGAGGATGTGGCGTTCAGGCAGGCGATGGCGGCCGCGCTCCTTGGCGGGCTCGATCGTCCAGGCGGGGTTGGCGGTGCAGTGCCCGCGGTTCATGCCCCAACGGTAGATGCGCCGCAGGTATGCGACGACGTGATTCGCCTTGGCGGGGGTGCCTGCCTGGGCGATGCGGTCCACCAGCCGTTGGACGATGGCGGGGGTGATGCGGTGCCGGTTTAGATCGATGACCGCCGACCCGGCCCGCGTGCTGGTGCGCTCGAGGACCAGGCGCGCGTAGCCGTAGCTTTCCTGGGTCTTGCTGGCCAGGCGCGTGAACTGGTCGCTGGCGTGGAATTGGTCGGAGAGCCAGCGCAGGCTGTGCCGATCGCTGGCGTGCAGGTCCTGGGCGATATGGTGCAGCTCCGCCAGGGTGGCCCGGGCGCTGGCGATGTTCTTGCGCCGGCGCTTGTCGCCGTCCTGATAGAGGGTGTACCAGCTGCCGCGCCCGCGCTGGTCGTAGTAGACGTTGTCGGGGAGCTTGGCCTGGTCGATGTGCCGGGGGACGTTCGGGTTGTGGCCGCGCTTGCGGCCACGCTTGGCGGGTGGTGGGCTCATAGGATGTCGGGATCGTAGCTGTCGTCGTTGTCGGCGTTGGGTCGCAGGCCGCCGGCCTGGTTGACCAGGTCGATGGTGGTCCACGGCCCGGTCCGACCCCGGAACACCTTGACGCCCTGATCCACGAGGCACCGCTCGATGTCGGCCGGGCGCTTGTAGCCGGTGATCGCCCGCAGGTCTTCGCAGGATAGTACGTTGGAGCTAGCCATGGCGTGGCGATCTCCTGCCGGTAAAGCCTGCGGGCGGCTGCCAGCCCGTGGTGGCGACGAGACGCTCGCGGCGATCCTGGGCGATGACATGGGATGCGCGTCTACGCAGCTGGGTGCGGCGGGCTCGTTTCAGGTGTTCGTCGAGCCCGTCCAGGAGCAGAATCAAGCGCTCACCCTCGCGCTGCAACAGGCCATGGATGCGTCCGAATAGCGGCATGGTCAGCACTCCTCGATGCGTCTGAACTCCACCACCCAGACCCACGGGTTGGCAGCCCAGCAGGTGGGGCAGTAGCGGAAGTCGTTCACGCGGCACCTCCGGCGCAGTGCGCTGCGATCACCTGGTGGTCGTTGGCGGCGGCGGTGGCGGCCATGGGTAGGGGGCTGACACTGTTGCCGCACATGCGGGTCTGGGCCGTGGCGGTGAAGCGCCGGCCGTCGTGGCCTCGATCGATGATGTACGAGTCCGGAAACCCCTGGGCGCGGTAGAGCTCGCGGGGCTTGAGCATGCGCAGGGCGATGTCGACGATCACGTAGTGGGTGCCCTGGATCGTGACGGTGACCAGCGCCAGGCGGTCGCGGGTGGTCAGTGTGTCCATGGGCTCGCGCAGGTCACGCGGGCCGCCCTTGCCGTAGTAGCTGATCAGGAAGGCGGCGACGCGCAGGGCGCCGACCTGGTCATCCGGTGATAGGCGACATTCGACCAGCTGCTGCTGGCTACCCCGCGCGGCGATGGTGCTGAGTGGCTCGCGAAGGTCGCGCCCGGGGCTCTCGTTGAAGCCGCCGTTCATCTGGGCCATGTAGGCAGTGCACAGGGCGAAGGCCCCGCCTCGTGGCCAGGCGGTGATGGAGCGAAGCGGCTCGTCGGTCGAGTGGACCACCTCGCCACGGCCATAGTTGGCGATGGGCACGATGAATGGCTCGGCGGCGTCGATCACGAACTTCTGAATGCCCTTGGCGATGCGTCGCAGGGTGTTCTCGGCGAGTGGCCGGGGGCGGTCGAAGATCGAGCGCCCCGGGATCGACCAGTCGATGCACTCGGCAGCAGACCGCCAGCGCTTCTGCCCGCGCTTCGGGTGCTTGTGATGGGTCGGCTTGGGCCAGGCGATGGGCTGTCCGTCGCAGCGGGCGACGAGGAACAGGCGCTCACGGGTGGTGGGGGCGCCGAAGTCGCAGGCCCGCAGGGTGCGCCACTCGACACGGTAGCCGAGGCGGCGCAGGCCCTCGACGAAGTGGCGCCAGTTGTGGCCGCGTCGCCGCCGGTCGGGAACCAGGAACTGTTCCTGCACCGGCACCCTTTCGCCGGGGTCGGCCACGCGATGGGTCTTCCGGCCGGTCTCTGGGCACACGACGGTGTCGACCGTGATGACGCGCCCGGTCTTCGGGCAGCGCTTGGCGATCAGCGGCGACCATTGGAGGATCTGCTCGACGTTCTCCAGCGAGATCACCCGGGGGCGCACCAGACCGGCCCACTTGTGGACGACCCAGCTGAGCGAGCGGATCACGCGCTTGCGCGGCTGGCCACCCCTGGCCTGGCTGTGGTGCGTGCAATCGGGGCTGGCGTGGAGCCAGCCGATCGGGCGGCCCGCGGCGGCCTCGATGGGATCGACCTCGTAGACGTCGCTGAGGTAGTGCACCGCGCCCGGGTGGTTGGCCTGGTGCATGCTGATGGCGTCGGGGTCGTGGTTGATGGCCACGTGCACCGGCCGTTGCAGGCCCATCTCCAGCCCGGTGCTGGCCCCGCCACCGCCGGCGAACAGGTCGACGTTGATCTCGCCCTGGTAGTCGAGGGCAAACTGGGTGCGCCATGCCAGCGCGGGGGGCATGGTGGTCACTCGCCACCTCCCGCCGCGATGATCACGGCTTGCAGGCTGCCCAGGGTGTCGGTGGAGATGCCGCCGCCGGTGCGGCGCATCTCCTCGCGAATCTGAAACAGGACCTTTCTCTGTTCGCGGATGTGTTCGACGAGTTCGCCCGGCATCATCTTGCCGAGAGGGTCGCCGGCGGCGGTATGGATGCGATCAACCAGGCCAAGCAGGGAGGAGTTGTCGATAGTCGCATCGCCGGCGACAGGCGCCACCAGTTCACGGTAGCGCCGCACGTCCTCCAGCTGGGCCTCGGCATCGGACAGGGCGCTATGGGCGACCCGGGGCTGGGTGCGTTCGTCGAGGATCTCGCGGGCGGTGCGGACGTCGCGCTCCTGGTAAAAGCGCCAGGGCTTACCGCCTATAAAGTCGCCGAGGATCTCGCAATCGAAGCCGGGGGAATTGCCCCAGACGAGATAGTCGCCGTACTCGTCGGCGGCCTCGCGGAAGAAGTCGTGTAGGATCTCGCGGGCCTTAGCCACGCTGATCAGCTTGCCGATCAGGGCGTCGCGGGCGGCATCATCCTGGCGTAACCACCAGTGCAGAGTGTTGTCGTCGATGACGCGGCCCTCGGCCACTTGCTCGGCGACACTGGGGGTGATGGAGAACGCCACGCCGTTGCTGTCGGCGATGCCGATGGCGAGGATCACGGCGTCGGGGCCCATGGCCAGGGTCTCCAGGTCGATGCTGATATCGATGACTTGGCTCATGACGGCTGGCCCTCCCCGCGGGTCTGCTGCAGCTTGGCGATCCGCCGGGTGATCTCCTGGCGGGCGCTGTGGCGGTCCATGGTCATGAAGAGGGTGCTGGCCAGGCTCAGGGCCTTGGCCTGGATCTCGGCGTCGTGGCGGGTGAGAGAGATGGTGGAGGCTTCGGCCAGAATGACGTGCAGGTCCCGCGCCCATTGCGCGTGCCAGGTCTTGCTCCCTGTGCGCGCCGCCAGACAAGGGCCACCGTCCTCGTCCACATGATCCGAGTGGTCCACCAGCTGGGAATCGGCCATCGCCTGGGCCTTGGCCAATACCGACGCCAGGGCATCGCGCTCGTCCTCGGCCTTACGTAGGGCCATGACCAGCCCGCGCTCGTCGCCGAGCTTGATCAGGCACGCGGGCTGGCGGTCGGGGGTGGTGCCGAAGTGGTCGGCGGCGGCGCCCACCGTGGTGAATAGCTCGCCGCAGTGGAAGCAGACCCAACCCTCGAGGGGACAGCCATGGACTTGGGCGTTATTCATCCCTGGCCCCCTTGCTCGCTGAGCTCGACTATGCGGCGATGGATCGCCTTGATGGTGTCCCACTCGACGGGCACTCGCTGTAGGTAGGTGCCTCCGCCACCGCAGATCTCGCAGCCGTCCTCCTCGTCGCACTCCAGGCACTCCGGGCAGGTCAGCTCGATGGTCTCG
The DNA here is from genome assembly GCF_022487945.1 of Halomonas flagellata. Taxonomy (NCBI): domain Bacteria; kingdom Pseudomonadati; phylum Pseudomonadota; class Gammaproteobacteria; order Oceanospirillales; family Halomonadaceae; genus Halomonas; species Halomonas flagellata. The sequence goes on along the minus strand of NZ_JAKVPY010000009.1, from coordinate 101,074 downwards.
TGGAAATCGCCCAGCATGCCGGCCTTGTGGCCGGTCTCGGCGGTGATCTCCCGAGGCACCAGGGCCATGAGGCGGTCGAGAGAGGCAGTAGGCGCCTGACTGCGTGCTAAGTCCCACAGCTTCATCGCCGCCACGCTCTCCGGATCGCCCTCCGTCAGCGACCACTGCAACAGTTCGTGGTAGAGCGCGTGACCGGCGGAGTCCAGCCGCGCCACATGCGCCGCCTGGGCGTCGCGCTTCGCTTCGCCTTCCTCTAGCCGGTCGAGAAGTTCGATCAGAGCCTCGGTCGGAACCTGAGTGGGCCCCTTGTGGCACAAGTCGAACTGCGCCTGGGCGCGTAGCTTCTCCACATCAACCATCACTCACCTCCCTGCCGCTCGGCGGCACGGTCGAGGCGCTCGATCTCGGCGAGGATCAGGGCGCCGGCCTTGACCAAATCGCGGCGGGGATCGGTCGGCTTCCACCACTTCTTGTCCCACGGCCAGATGGCGGGGGCGTTGTCGACGACGCGTGAGGCGGCGTGATGGGCATAGCTGGCGGCGGCGTAAGCCAGCTCGCCGTGCTGGTACTCGTCATCGCGCTCCCGGCTGAATCCCTCGGTGGAGAGCTGCCGCATCCGCTCGCGGTAGACGGCGATGTATGAGGCGCTGCTGGTGTTGTTGGGGCCGGCAAACGATGAATCGGCGCAGAGCAGCAGCTGGGCAAACACCGTCTTGGCGCGCACGGCGACGCTGATGATGTCGCCGTCCTCGTCCTCGTCGCGATAGACCTCGGTGAAGCCGGCGGGGTGCGGGAATTCGAGCGAGTCGATGTAGGTCCGGGGGTCCGCGGCGTAGGCATCCATGACGTCCTCGTCGTCGACCGCCGGGTCGATGGGGGACTCGATGGCATGGATGTTGATCTCGAAGCCGAAGGGCTCGAGCACGTGCCGGATGGGGCGCTCATCGAACAGCGGGTGGTCGAGCAGTTGGTGCGGGTGCATGTGGTGTGACTCCTGTGGTGGGCAGGGTGTGGCTCAGGCGGCGTAGTCGCCCAGTCGCCGCGAGGCGAGCCGGCCTTCGCGGGTGGCGAGGACAGCGTCGGCGAGTTCGCGGCGGCTGGGGGCGGGTACCTTCACGGCCTTGCGGCCTTCGCGCTGACGGGTGGTGGCGGCCTCGCGGCCCGCGCGGCGCCGGGTCTCGGCGACACTCTCGACCAGCAGCGCGCCGCGCTTGCCGTTGCGGTACCGGGTGAGCACGCAGTCGGGCTTGAGGTCATGCCGCTCGGCGAGCTGCTCGAGGGTGACGGTGTCCCCGGTGGCCGGGTCTAGCGTGAGGGTGCGGAGCGTGAGGGCTGAGCTCATGATGGCGTCTCCATGCGGTTGACCTCACGCAGGTACTGGCGGGCCTGGTATCCGGCGCTCCGCATCCTGTCCCATGCCTGCCCGGCGGCGAGGCTGCCGGTGCCGTGGGTGTCATGGGCCGTGCGATAGGTCTGCTCGGCCTGGGCCAGGTTGGCGAGCAGGCGGAGCGGTTTGCTGGTGTCGGTGGTGTGCATAGCGGGCTCCTTTCAGTGCCAGACCAGCCAGCCCGTGGCCAGGCCGGCGGCGAAGACGAAGCCGAGTTCCAGTCCAGTTCCGAGCAGGCCGATCAGTTCCATGGGAGGCTCCTCTGGTTAGCGCTTGAAGTTGCCGAGCAGCAGGGTGGCGTGGTCGCCGAGGTGGGCGTGGAGCACCTGCTTGAACTCGGCGCCGATCTCTTCCTGGATGCCCTCGAGGCCCATGATGCGCAGCTTGATGCGCGGCTTCTCGTCGTCGGTGAGGATCGAGACGCGGAGGTCGAAGGTGCGCAGCTGCAGGCCCTCGTAGGGCAGGCAGGTGAAGCGGATCACCGCGGGGGTGTCGGTGCCGGTGCTGGCATCCAGGGCGTCGAGGCCGGTGCGCTTGGCGTTCCAGTCGCCCTCCTCGTGGGTGCGCTCGGCGGTGGCCTTGATCTCGATCTTGCGCACCAGGTTGGCGAGCTGCTTGGGCGACAGTTCATGGCCCTGGCTGCTCTCGCCCTCGATGTGGCTGTGCCAGTCCTCGATCCAGTGGGCCAGTTCCTTCTGGCCGAAGGCGCGTTCGTGGGCCTGCAGCGCTGCCTGGTAGGGGGCGGTCTTCTGCAGGGCGAGGCGGGCCCGGTGCTCGGCGTGGCCAGGGGCGGCGGGATCGCCCAGGTCGAAGAAGGCCAGGGCGTCCATGTCGTCGATGTCGACGAACACCTGGGGCGCGGTCTGAGCGTGGATGTAGGCGGCGAAGTCCTCGATCGAGCGGGTCGCGTAGGTACCGCGGAAGCGGCTCGGCGCCTGCTGGTAGCGCTCCAACGATTCGAGACTGTAGCCGGCCGGCACCAGCATGGTGGGTACGTCGGTACCGGGGTTGCCGATGGCGGCGGCGTGAACGAGGCTCTCGATTTTCTCGATGGCTTGGGAATCCATGGTGTCGTGGTCCTATGTGGTGTGCGTGGGTGGGTGATGCGCGCCGATCAGGCGCGCTGGGTGGAGTCCTGCGCCTGGGCGTCGAATTCGAACTTGTGCTGGTTCTCGGGGAACAGCGTGAGCTTGCCGCCGCGGCCCACGTAGAGCGGGGTCTTGGTGGTGTTCTCTTCGCTGCGCTTGCCCTTGGCGGTGGGCACCGTGTAGCTGAGCCGGTGGGCGCAATCGACCTGCGAGCTGTCGGCGATCTGCTTGAGGCTGAATTTCACGGTGACGTCACCGGCCTTGCCGGTGGCCACGACGCCGGCGGCCGCATCGCTGAGGGCGCGGGCGAGTTTCTCGCGGAACACGCCGGCATCCAGGTCGTCGAGCAGGGCGTTGATGTCGGTGCTGGTGGGTTGGTCTGACATGATCCGTCTCCTTTTCGTAGTGGTGGCCCGGGTGGGCCGGTCATTCCGCGGCGGTGGCCGGGCGGAAGTCGGTAACGGGCACGGCGTCGGTCAGGGCGCGATTGAGCCGGGCCTGATGCGAGTAGGGATGCGCCGTTTCGCGCTCGTCGGCCGCCGCCCGGCTGCGGTGCTCGATATAGGCGGCGAGCTGGTACAGGCAGATGTACCGGGGGCTCTTGTTCGAGTCGTCGAGCGTGACCACCGGCAGCGGGATGTCGCCCTCGCGCAGGGCGCGGCGGAAGGTCTCGCTGTTGCGGTTGCGGAAGTAGCGCAAACGGACGGCCTCCAGCGGGATCAGCACGTCGCCGAACTCCCGGTAGAGCAGCGCGACGGTGGTGTCGCCGTCGGCGGCCGGCTCCAGGGCGCCGGGGATCTCCTCGAAGCGCACGCCGGTGAGGCGGTCAGAGCACGGCATCGTTGGCGGCCTCCCGGTGGATGCGCACGCCGAGGCGGGTGGCGATGTAGAGCAGGCCGCGCTCGGTGACGAAGGTCTTGCCGTAGGGGCGGGCGGCGCCGAGGCCGCAATGCTCGTACTCACGCAGCTCGACCACCATCCGCCCGGTGCTGGTGTGGGGGCGCGTGCCCAGGTTGCGGCTATCGAGCATGCCGATCTCGCGCAGCTGCTGGCACAGCGTGGTGCGCCCGGTACCGAGCAGGGCGGCGGCTTCCTTGAGGGAATAGCGCTTCATGAGCGGCCCTCCCTGGTGGTGGCCTGGTCGATCAACTCGTCCATGGCCAGGGTCAGGCGGGCGTTGAGCTCGTCGAGGTCGCCGCCGTTGGTGATCACCCGATCGAGGCGGTGCAGGGCCACGCCCAGCTCAGTGGCGTGAGGGCGCACCGGGGCGGTGCCGGGGCGGTAGAGGTGGATCACCGTGCCGCCGTGGGTGCGGATCCACTCGGCCTCCTGGGGGGTACGCACGTCGCTGAACACCGCGCCCTGGAAGGCGTCGCCCTCGGCGTCCTCCAGCTGGGCGAGCCGCTGGCGGGCCACGCGAGTCCATAGGTCGGGAGCCACCAGGTCGCGGCCCCACTCGGTGCCGAGGGTCTGCATCAGTTCGCGAGGGCTCTTGCCCAGCCACGGCAGCGGCTGTTCCTTGAGCTCGCCATTCAGGTGGCGGTCGTCCAGGTCGAGCATGGCGCCCAGGGCGTCCTTGATCGGGTCGGCGAAGTTGATGCGGGCCAGGCCGTAGCGGTCGGCGATGATGCGCTGCGCGGTGCTCTTGCCGCAGCGCGCGGCACCGGTCAGGCCGATCAGTAGCTTGAGGGTCATCAGAGCCTCCCGAAGTAGCGTTCGATGGCGGCGCCGGCCAGGCAGATCGGCAGCACGATCGCCATCAGCACCAGGAAGATGCCGAGCAGGGCGGCGCTGCCGGTGGCGAGGCTGCCCGAGCCGGCCGGCAGCAGGCCGACAAGCCAGGCGGCCAGGGTGTGGAAGGGGTTGGTCAGGGCGACGATCATGCGGCACCCCCGGGGGCAGGCAGCAGGCTCTCCAAGTGGTCGATGATGTCGGTCAGGTCGGCCAGTACGACGTCGGCGTGCACGTGGGGCTTGGGCGGGAGGCGTACATGGCCCGTCCAGACGGCGTCATGGCTGCCGTCGGTGGGCACGACGCGTACGTCGAGGGTGTGGACGTGACCGGCATAATGGCAGGTGGCGTAGAGATCATCGCGCTGCAGGCTGACGGTGATGCAGAGATCCTGGATGCGGGCGATCAGGGCGCGGTGGTCGCTGGTGAAGCCCTGACCGCCGGCGGCGGTGGGCAGGCGGGTGATGTTGCTCATGCCGCACCTCCCGCGCCGGGCAGGCGCAGGACGGTGGCGAGCTCAGTGAGTTCGACGAGGCGGATGCGGCGGTTGCCGGCGGAGACGTCGGGGCAGGCGAGGCGCTGGGTGGTGCGCTCGATGGCCCGGATGGTCCGCGCGTCGGAAGCGGCGGCCGGGTGCAGATAGACCGCGGCCGGGGTGATGCATGTGGTGTGACTCATCTTCGGTACTCCGTGGTGGGCGGAATACCGATGAGATTAGTAGGGCTGTTTTTTCAAGTCAACAGTAAAGCTAATTTTTAGGAGTCGGCGGGCTAATTTTTAGAGGTCGGTCAGCTTCCACCGGGCTTTCCCGACGACGACCCAGTCGTGGTCGATCCTGGTGTAGCGGGGGCTGAAGTGTTCATTCACAGCGCACAGGTACAGGTCATCGCCTTCTCGCCTGATCTGCTTGAAGGTGCCGGTGTTGTCGGAGACGCGGCGGGCAAACACGTAATCGCCCAGGCACCAATCCAGGTCGGGGTCGATGATCACCTTTTCACCGTCCAGGAACCGGGGTTCCATCGAGATGCCCTCGATGCGCAGTGCAAAGGCCTTAGGGCCTGTCGGGCCTGGTGCTGACACCCATTCCTCGATTTCTTGTCTTTCAATGATTTCTTCGAGATGGCCGGCAGAGGCCTGGCCAATTACCGGTAGCCGGGCGCGGGTGCCAGCCATTGGGGTGGCGTCAGATTCACGAATGTGATGCTTCGAGTCGCCTGGGTCGCTGCCAGCGAGGTAGATCGTGGGGATTTCCTTGGCAAGTCTAGGACTCACCTCGGAAGGCATGAATCGGAGTGCTTTGGATAGCTTGAGGAGTGCTTCGAGATTGAGGGGCATCCTGCCTGTCATGTACTGGCTGACAGCGCTCTGACCAGCCCACCCGCAGCGCTCGGCGACAGTATCCTGATTGAGCTTCTGCCCGATCGCTTGAGCCTCACGCTTGCGGTCCTGGTATATGGCCTTGAGCTTGTCAGCCTCGGCCTGAACCGCTTCTGGGCTTGGTTCGTTGTGGGTCTCGTCCATGAGCCAAGCTTATATTCATGACGGCGTCATGCAATGCGTCTGACTAATATCTGGTTGCGCCTGAAAATTAGCTAGGCTACTGTTTGGGTCATGCGTCCTGTGAGGTGACACGCCATGGGTAAAGAAATGACCTTGAAAGAATTTGTTGCGCAGCGGTCGCAAGCCGAGGTCGCGCTCATGATGGGTGTGACGCAGGGCGCCGTGTCGCAAATGCTTAAATCTCAAAGGGATATCCGTGTCAGGCCCGACCCTGATAGCGAGACGGGCTTCCGGTTTTACGAGGTAAGGCCGATAGGAAAAAACCAGGCCGCCTGACGGCGGCCTGGGGGGATTGCCGGGGGACCTTCCCACCACAGGTCCTTCCCCCGGCAGGTTGCAGAGAGGTTGAATGCCCACCACAGGCCCTCTCTGCTGTGCGCACACCACATGCTGCACGGCTTTAGGATAAGGCATCTTCTGGCCGGCTGCATGGCAACGTGAAGGGAGTAACGCCACCATGTCGAAACGCTGGATGTCTTCCGTGGACCGCGCGCAACGCGAGGTCCTGCCGCTGCACCTGGCGTTGTACCACGCCGCCAGGGCCTATCCCGGCGGCGTGAAGGCGATTGCCGCCGTCTATGGATTCAACCCCACCACCCTGCAGCACAAGCTGAGCCCCACCGAAGAGCGCCACCGGGCCAACATCGATGACCTCGAGGCGGTGCTGGCCACCACCCGCGACACTCGGATCCTCGACAGCCTCGGCGAGATCGCCGGCGGTTGCCTGTGGGTCATGCCGGTGGAGCGCCGCCGGGCACCGAGAGGCGATGACCAGCACGACGTGCTGGAGACGCTCGCGACGCTGCACGACCACCTGGGCGAGATGATCACCAGCATCCGCACGAGCCTCAGGGATGGGGTGGTGGATGACCGCGAGAGGGCCGAGCTGCGCCTGCGCTCGCGGCGCCTGCTGGAGGCGGTGCTGCTGCTCGAGCAGGCGGCCACCGAGGCGGGGGAGGTGAGCCATGGATAAGGCCGACATCGCGCAGGACTACATCGAGTGGCGCACCGAGCAGGCCCTGGCCGCCCGCCGGGCCATGCAGGTTCCCGCCTCCATGCTGTGCCGCGCCGAATGCGAGGACTGCGGCGAGGAGATCCCCGCCGCTCGCCGCGAGCGCCTGCCGGGCGTGACCACCTGCGTGGCCTGCCAGACGATCAGGGAGGGGCGGCGGTGATGACGGAACGCGACCTCCTGACCCTGGACGAGCTGCGCCTGGCCCTACAGCACATCCCCGCCGACGACCGCGAGACCTGGGTCAGCATCGGCAACGCCTGCAAGACCGAGTACGGCGACGAAGGCTTCGCGATCTGGGACGAGTGGAGCCAGGGCGGGCAGAACTACAAGGCCGCCGATGCCAAGAGCGTGTGGCGCAGCCTGACTCCTGGGCACGTGCGTTTGGGCACCATCATCAAACTGGCCACCGACGGCGGCTGGCGGCGTGAACGCCGCGAGATGAGCGCCGAGGATCGCCGCCGGATGAAGGCCGAGGCCGAGGAGCGGCGCCGGAAAGCGGCCGAGCAGGTGGAAGCCGACCAGGCCAAGCTGGAGCGCATGCAGCTTGCCGTGGCCAGTGCCTGCCAGCGGGTGCTCGAGCAGCACCTGGCCCCGCAGGGGCGATCGCCGTACCTGGAGCGCAAGGGCGTGGCCGGGCATGGCGTGCTTTTCCCGCGGCGGGCGGTGCTGATCAGCATCGACAGCCAGCGCGAGCGGGCGGATGTGTGGGCCGGGTTGGAGGTGCGTGACTGGTTTCGCGACCTGCCCAAGCCGAGGCCGGACCATCTGCACATGTTCCAGATCCGACAGGGCGACGTGGTGGTGCCGCTGCGCGATGCCAGCGGCACGCTGTGGGCCCTGCAGACGATCAATGCCAAGGGCACCAAGCTGTTTCCCCGGTTCGGGCGCAAGGCGGGCAACTGGCACTGGATCGGCTGGCAGCAGTCCCCGGAGTACATCGCTATCACCGAGGGCTATGCCACCGGGGCCAGCGTGCACGAGGCGATGGGCTGGCCGGTGGTGGTGGCGCTGGACGTGGGCAACATGGCCCGCGTGTTGCCGGCGCTGCGCGAGGCGTTTCCCGCAGCCCACCTGGTGCTGTGCGGCGACGATGACCCCGACACCACGGGCAATCCTGGCCGTCAGAAGGCGGAAGCCCTGGCCCGAGAGCATGGCTGCGTGGCGGTGTTCCCCGAGCTGGGCGAGGTGGCCTGATGGCGGACTGGAATGATCTGCACGTGGCCCATGGCCTGGCCGCCGTGCGCGAGCAGATTGCCTCGGCGGTGTCGGTGCGCGCGGCGAACGATGAACCTCTCCCCCGTGCCCCCTCTGGTTGGCAGCCGCCCGACCCTGGCGCTGCTGCAGCCCCGGGGGGCGCGGGGGAGGGCCAGGAATGGTCCGACGAGAAGGTGCGCCGGCGCTTTGCGCTGCTCGAGGGTGAGAAGAAGGTGTTCGATACCCTGCGGCGCAAGATAGTGAACTGGGGCGCGTTCGAGGCGCTGGTGACCAAGGCGGCGGCGAAGGCGTGGCTGGAGAGCCCCGAGAAGAAGGTGATCGATGCCGACCAGGCCCGCCAGCAGGTGGCCGACGTGAAGCTGGCCAGCAAGCTGAAGGGCGAGCGCGGCAAGATCGGCATGGCGCCCACCGAGCGCTACGTGTACCTGGACGGCACCCAGGACATCTGGGATCGCCAGCTCAAGCAGCGCCTTCCGGCCAGGGCCGTGCAACTGGCCCTCGGCGACGCCTGGTCGCTGTGGGTGAACTCGCCGGAGCGCCGGCAGGTGCCGCACGACCGCCTGGTGTTCGATCCGCGCATGACGAAGGACCCGAGCGAGTACATCAACACCTTCGAGGGGCTGCCGTTGGAACCGGTGGACGATCTCGACGCCTGCAAGTCGATACGCTACCTGATCCACTGGCTGTGCGGCGGCGACAAGGATGCCATGCACTGGCTGACCTGCTGGCTGGCCTACCCGCTGCAGCACCTCGGGGCGAAGCTGGATACCGCGGTGCTGGCTCACTCGACGATCGAAGGCTCGGGCAAGTCGCTGCTGCTCTCGGACATCATGGGGGCGATCTATGGCGCCTATGCCGCCACGGTGGGCCAGGCCCAGCTCGAGATGAACTGGAACCAGTGGCAGGAAAGCAAGCTGTATGGCGTGTTCGAGGAGGTGGTCTCGCGCGACCAGCGCTACAACCAGGTCGGCAAGATCAAGCACATGATCACCGGCAAGACGATGCGGGTGGAAGCCAAGTTCATGAACGGCTGGGAGCAGGCCAACTTCATGAATGCCGCGTTTCTCTCCAACGAGATCATGCCCTGGCCGATCAGCGAGCACGACCGGCGCATGCTTGTCATCTGGCCCGAGAAGACCCTGCCGGCCGAGGCGACGGTGGCGCTGGGCAAGGAGCTCGCCGGCAACGGGATCGCGGCGTTCTTCCACTACCTGCTGAACTACGACACCGGCGACTTCAACGAGCGAACGCGACCCCCCAAGACGGCGGCGCGCGAGCAGCTGGTGGCGCTCAGCCGCAGCGCCTGGGAAACCTTCGTGGTGGCCTGGCGCGGGGGCATCCTCGGCGTGCCGTTCACCGTGGCGCGCACCCAGGACGTGCACGACCTCTTCCTCGAGTGGTGCAGTAAGAACCGCGAGCACACCATGAGCGAGACGAAGTTCTCGCTGTTCGTTGGCACGCAGGTGACCAAGAGCCAGCAGCAGATGGGCTGGTACGACATGGAGGACAAGCGCGTGCGCTCGATGTTCTTCCTCCCCGACCCTCCACCCGGGGTGGATCTCTCCGATGGCAAGAAGCTGGGCATGCTGGTGAAGCAATTCCGCGATGCCGCGTTCGAGGCGGGCTGGAACCCGCTGAGCTGGGACAAGTGCCGCGGCTGGCAGAAGCCGTATGGCGGCTCACCGATGGACTAGCGGCCCTGCTGTCTAGGGTTGCTAGGGTCTGTCTAGGGTCGTTTTCCAAGGGGTAGACAATGCAAGTTTCTGAAACCAAAGGCGTTATGTATGCCTGTCTAGGGTGTCTAGGGTTTGTCGCGCGCGCACGCGCATGCGCGTCACTTTCTCGGAGTTATTCACAACCGGTCGATAAAATTCCCCTACATGCGCGGTAACCCTAGCAACCCTAGACACCCTAGACACCAGTAAATAGAAAACTGTTTTTAATAGGTTTTTTGTGTCTAGGGTCTGACTAGGGTTGGGCGATATCTGTCTAGGGTTCGAAATGGCCACCCACCGGGCCGACCACCACGACGAGGAGCACACCACATGATCACTGAGATGGACGAGCTGCTGAAGCACTGGGCCGACCAGCACCGAGGGCCGGGACTGCGCCAGTGCAGCCCCCTGGGCCGCATGGTGGAGTTCGGCGGGATCCCGCCCCGCGGGGCAGCGCCTCACGGCAGCCGCGACCCGTTGGGCCTGGGCGAGCTGGATGATCTGTCCTGGCAGGTGGAGCAGGCGCTGGGCAAGCTGGACGCCCAGCATCAGGTGCTGGCACATGAGCACTACCGCGGGGGTGGCTATAGCGACGAGAAGGCCCGGCGCTTGGGTCTTCCGCGTCAGACCTACTATGACCGCCTGGATCGGCTGCATGAGGCACTGATGGCCGAGTTGAGGTCCGAACATCGGCGCGAGCAGCGTGCATGAACCTGTGATATTGCGGGGTCTGGCCGGGACATTCCCGGGACATTGCCCGTGTGGCATTACCGGGCGGTTGATGCCACCGGAATCGGCGACCATCATTCACGTACCGTCAGATAGCTGCGCCTGATGGGTCTTCGACTCCCGGTTGTTCTCTCGACTTCGCCCCGGCCTTCGCGCCGGGGCGCTTGTTTCCGGCGCACCTGACGCACCGAGTTACTCCCGCCGTGGTGGGCGGCGCCGCCTACGGGCGGCACTTTCATTTCTGGAGGTGTGCGATGGGGTGGATCACCGAGGTGAAGACGGTTCCCCAGGCAGCTCCCCAGCGCCATACCGTGGTGATCTGCGCCGGGCACAGCAACCGCGACCCGGGCGCCGTGGCCCACGGCTACACCGAGGCCGGGATCGTCGCCGAGTTCCGCAACCTGGTGAGTGATGAGCTCGCCGAGCTGGGCATCCGCCACCTGACCGATGGCGAGGGCGTGGATAACTGGCCACTGAGTGACGCGGTGCAGATCGCCGCCGAGGCTTCGCTCGCGGTGGAGTTCCACTGCAATGCGGCGTCACCCGCAGCGACCGGCGTCGAGACGCTCTCGCGCTCGCACAATCAGCGGCTGGGCTCTCGGCTCTGCCATGCCATCGCCGATACCCTGGGCATCCCCAATCGTGGGGCCAAGCCCGAGACCGCAGGCCAGCACCACCGTCTGGCGTTCGTCAGCGACGGCGGTGGCATCATCGTCGAGCTGTTCTTCCTGACCCATAAGCAGGACCTCGCGGCTTACCTGGCCGGAAAGCGTGGACTGGCCAAAGAGGTGGCACGGGTGTTGGCCGATGCCGCCCGAGCCTCATAGGCAGCCATCCATAATCCCGGCCAGGGAGTCGGTTGATGAAATCGATATTGGAGAGCCGCGTGAGTGACCCGAAATTGCCGGACGTGTGGCAGATGATATTCGAGCAAACTCCTGCCGTGCTCCGCTGGGCGCTGGGCATTCTGACCCTTGGGATTTTTTCCCTTGCCGGCTTGCTGTACCGCTGGCATCGCGACGATCTGCGGGCCGTGCATCGCCGCATCGATCGCCTGGAGCAAACCATGCACGAGCGGCACGAGGAATCGAACCGCTTGCTGTTCCAGATCGCACGTAACACCAGCAAAGGTGAGTGACATGAAGCTCGTCAAGAACGCCAACGCGGCGCTGCGGATGTGGAGCAACCAGAGCGCCGCCACCGCCGCCGTGCTGGCGCTCCAGGAAGTGGTGCCGCTATGGGAGCCATTCGTCCCGGACAACGTTTTCGCCATGATGAGCGCCGCCGCCGCCACCGCCGCGGTATTCCTGCGCGTCATCGATCAGGGCCTCGACAACTGATCCGCGACACCGCAGCTCGCTGGATCCTGTGCGGCTATGTGCTGCACTACCTGGCCGCACTGATCTATCACCGAGGCAACCGATGACCGAAGCTCAGCGCCGGGCAGTCAACGCCCGCCATCAGCAGTCGCACACCCAGCGGCCCCAGCACCGAGGCTGACTGCCTCTTACTGGCCGGCAGCTGGATCGGAAACCCAGCGGGGGCCGAGGAGGTGATCCGCTATCTCCGCGCCGGGCTCCGGTGACCCCGGCACGCCGGCAGCTCCCCGCGAGGGGACGCGCCGGCCTCATTCATTCATTCGAGGTGGTGACGATGACCGATGTGCTGCTGGTCCATGTCGAGAAGGCGCTGGGCGCCGATAAGTCGGCGAAGCTGCAGGAGCAGCTCAGGGCCGTCTGCAAGGGTACAGGCTTGCGGCCTGTCTTGTTCGATCAGGGCATCGGCGGTGAGGTGCACCGCGACCTGGATGGGCTGGTCTCTGCCATCGAGGCACAGACTCAGGCGATCAACGCCCTCGCCGAGTCCAACCGCGCGGTGGTCGACTACCTGCTCGCCCAGGAAGCCGAGGAGCATGACGAGGCGCCTGACCTCCGCTACCTGGATGGCTCGCCCAAGGACTGACATGAACAATCGGCCCTGGCGCCGGCTGTACAACACCCGGCGCTGGCACCGCATGCGCACTGCCCAGCTGCGTGACGAGCCGCTGTGCCGGTACTGCAAGGCCCTAGGCCATGTGACGCCGGCGGTCATCGTCGACCACATCGTCCCGCATAAGGGCGATGAGGATTTGTTCTTCGACGCCGACAACCTGCAGTCGCTGTGCAAGACGTGCCACGACTCGGCCAAGCAGAGCTACGAGCGCACCGGCAAGCTGCCGGGCTGCCGCGAGGACGGCTGGCCGATCGACCCCAACCACCACTGGTCCCGCTAGGGCAGGGGGTGGGTCGAAACCTCAGGCCGCCCCCGCGAAGACCGCCGCCATATCTTTCCGTGTTAAAGCGGGAAAAATGGGAGGGGGGTACCTCGCCCCGTGGGGCCTGGATCTCGGTTTCGCGGGTTCCTCTCACTGGCTGAATACAACATCTAGTGTCGCTTCCCTCCTGGAAGTGCACCACATCTAGTATCGGAGGTTCGCATGGCAGGCAACCGCAATAGCGGGCGTAAGCCATTGCCGGCGAACGTCCATGCCCTGCGGGGCAACCCGAGCAAGAAGAGCGCCGCTGATCTCGACCCGGGCCGGGGCGAGGTGCAGGTCGAGGCCAAGATCCCGCCGTGTCCGGCGTTCCTGACCAAGGACGCGCGGGCCGAGTGGAAGCGGATCGCCAAGGACCTGCAGGTCCTGGGGCTGATCAGCGAGCTGGACCGCGGCGAGCTAGCCGTCTACTGCCAGGCCTGGGCCGACTGGAAGCTGGCTCGGGAGAAGATCACCGCCCTCGAGGAGGCCGGCTTCGTGGAGGTCACGCCCAGCGGCTACAAGCAGATGAGCGCCTGGATGCAACTGGCCAACCGGGCCGAGGAGCGCATGCGCAAGGCGGGCAGCAGCTTCGGCCTGAACCCGTCGGCCCGCGCGAGCCTCGGCGCCGGCACGGTGAAACAGGGAGAGCTGTTCCCCAATGAGCAAGCGGAGACCGCCCGAAAGTACGGCCTGTGACGATCGCGCCACAGCCTACGCCCGGGCGGTGGTGGCCGGTGACCTGATCGCCGGCCCCCAGGTCCGCCACGCCTGCGCGCGTCACCTGCGCGACCTGGAGGCCGGCCCGGCCCGCGGTCTGCGCTGGGACCTCGAGGCGGCCAATCACGCCATCGACTATTTCGAGGACGTGCTGCGCCTCAACGGCGGGCGTTTCGAGGGACAGCCGTTCAAGGTGCTGCCCTGGCAGGCCTTCATCGTCGGCAGCCTGTTCGGCTGGAAGGGGGAGGACGGCTTTCGCCGCTTCCGCGTCGCCTATGTGGAGACCGCCAAGGGCAGCGGCAAGAGCCCGCTGGCCGCCGGGATTGGGCTCTATGGCCTGACATCCGATGGTGAGAGCCGCGCCGAGATCTACGCCGCGGCGACCAAGAAGGACCAGGCCCAGATCCTGTTCCGCGACGCCGTGGCCATGGTGGATCAGTCGCCGCTCCTGGCGCCGGTGATCCCCAAGAGCGGGGCGCCGGGCAAGGAGTACAACCTGGCGTACCACCGTACCGGCAGCTTCTTCCGCACGGTGAGCGCCGACGACGGCCAGTCCGGACCGCGGCCACACATCGCGCTGCTCGACGAGATCCACGAGCACAAGACGCCGTTGGTGGTGGAGATGATGCGCGCCGGCACCAAAAGCCGCGAGCAGGCGCTGATCTTCATGATCACCAACAGCGGCACCGACCGGCTGACGGTGTGCTGGGACTACCATGACTACGCCGTGAAGATCGCCAGCGGGGCGCTGGAGGACGACAGCTTCTTCGGCTTCGTGTGTGGCCTGGACGATGGCGACGATCCCTTCGCCGACGAGGCCTGCTGGGTGAAGGCGAACCCCAGCCTGCCCTACGGCATCCCGGGCATGAAGTACCTGCGCGAGCAGGTCACCCAGGCGCGCGGCATGCCGTCGAAGGAGGCCACGGTCCGGCGGCTGAACTTCTGCCAATGGGTGGCGGCCGACAACCCGGCGATCAGCCGTGACGCCTGGCTCGCCACCCAGGACGACGACTTCGACCTGGAGCGGCTGCTGGGCCGGCGCTGCGTGGCGGGGCTCGACCTCTCCAGCACCCAGGACCTGACCGCCCTGGTGCTGCTGTTCGAGCCGGCCGAGGACGACCCGGTGTGGCGGATGATGGCGTGGTTCTGGTTGCCCAAGGAGGGCCTGCAGAAGAAGGGCGAGCGCGACCGGGTGCCCTACCTGGCCTGGGAGAAGGCCGGCCACCTGGAGACCACCCCGGGCGCGGCGATCAACAAGCGCTACGTGCTGCACCGCCTGGTGGAGATCACCGAGCTCTACGACCTGCAGGGCGTCGGCTACGACCGCTGGCGGATCGAGGACCTGACCTCGCTGATCGACGACGACGGCCTGAGCCTGCCGCCGCTGACCCCGGTGGGCCAGGGCTTCAAGGACATGAGCCCGGCGGTGGACGAATTCGAGCGCCGGCTGATCAACGCCGAGATGCGTCATCAGGGCCACCCGGTGCTGACCTGGTGCGCCGCCAACGCCGTGTACAACGAGGATCCGGCCGGCAACCGCAAGATCGACAAGAAGCGCTCCACGGGGCGCGTGGACGGCATCGTCGCCGCGGTCATGGCCAGCTCGCTGACACTGGGCGAGCTCGCCGACAACGACGACATCACCGACTTCTTAAGGGCCCCGATCATCGCATGAGCATTCAGACGAAAAAGCCGGGCCGTGTGAAGGCGGCGATACTCAACTGGCTGGGCGTACCGCTCGACCTCACCAGCTCGGAGTTCTGGGCGGCGTGGGGCTCGAGCGTGAACAGCGCCGGCCAGCGGGTGGATCAGAATACCGTGATGTCGCTCTCGGCGGCCTGGGCCTGCACCCGGCTGATCTCGGAGGCCGTGGCCACGTTGCCGCTGCACCTTTACGAGCGCACCCCGGACGGGCGACGCCGGGCGGTGAATCACCCGCTGTACCCGATCATAAACCGCAGCCCCAACGCCGAATCGACCGCGGCGACCTACTGGGAGGCGAACACGGCGGCGATCCTGCTGCGCGGCAACGGCTTCAGCGAGAAGCAATATTTCAACGGCCGGATGGTCGGGATCAAGTTCCTGGCCCCGCACCGCCTGGGCGCCCGGCGCCTGGCCAACGGCGACGTCCAACTGATGTACACCGAGGAGGGTGGCCGCCAGCGCCCGGTGCGCGACCGCGACCTCTTCCACATCCCGGGTTTCTCGATGGACGGCAAGTGGGGACTGTCGACGATCCAGTACGGCGCCGCGGTGTTTGGCTCGGCCTTGGCGGCCAGCAACGCCGCCAACGGCACCTTCGAGCGCGGCCTGGCGCCCACCGTGGCGTTCACCCTGGACAAGGTGCTGAAGAAGGAACAGCGCGACGAGTTCCGCGAGAACCTGAAGAAGATCAGCGGCGCATTGAATGCCGGCGAGTCGCCGCTGCTCGAGGGCGGCATGGACGCCAAGACCATCGGCATAAAGCCCAGCGACGCCCAGCTCCTCGAGAGCCGGGCGTTCTCGGTCGAGGAGGTCTGCCGCTGGTTCCGGGTCGACCCCTCGATGGTCGGCCACGGCAACAAGGACAGCAACTGGGGCACCGGCCTCGAGCAGAAACTGATCGGCTTCCTGACCTTCACGCTGCGGCCCTGGCTGACGCGCATGGAGCAGGCCATCAACAAGCACCTGCTCAGCCCCCAGGACCAGCTGCGCTACTACGCCGAGTTCTCGATCGAGGGCCTGCTGCGCGCCGACAGCGCCGCCCGGGCCGCGTTCTTCTCGGTCATGGTCAACAACGGGATCATGACCCGCGACGAGGTCCGCCAGCTGGAGAACCTGCCGGCGCGGGGCGGCAACGCCGACGTGCTCACCGTACAGAGCGCCATGGTGCCGATCGACAGCCTCGGCCAGGCCAGCGACGGCGACACCGCTCGCGCGGCCCTGGCCGCCTGGCTCAACCAGGGCCAGCAGCAACCGCCCCCGGACAACGACTGAACGGAGCCACCCATGACCATCAAGACGCTGCCCGCCTTGCCGGCGGCTCGCCCGCGGGCGAACGTCCAGTTCGACCTGTCGCCGCGCGCGCTGCAGGCCTGGAACCCCGGCATCCGCTCCGCGACGGATGACGACGAGAGCACCATCACCGTCTACGACCCCATCGGCGAAGACATGTGGGGTGAGGGTGTCACCGCCAAGAGCATCGGCGCCGCCCTGCGGCGGATCGGCAGCGGCAACGACGTCACCGTCAATATCAACAGCCCCGGCGGTAACTACTTCGAGGGGCTGGCGATCTTCAACCTGCTGCGCGAGCACCAGGGCCGGGTGCGGGTCAACGTCATGGGCATCGCCGCCTCGGCGGCCTCGGTGATCGCCATGGGCAGCGACGAGCTACGCATCGGCCGGGCCGCCTTCCTGATGGTGCACAACGCCTGGGTGCTGGTCATGGGCAATCGCCTCGAGCTACGTGAAGTGGCCGACTGGCTGGAGCCTTTCGACGGTGCCGCCGCCGATCTCTATCACATCCGCACCGGCATCGAGCGCGACAGCATCGTCGCCCAACTGGATGCCGAGACCTGGATCGGCGGCAGCGAGGCCGTGACCAGCGGCTGGGCCGACGCCCTGCTGGCCGCCGACGAGGTGGAGGAGGGCGGCGCCCACGCCCAGCACCGCCTGGCCGCCAAGGAGCTGGACCTGGCCATGGCCAAGGCCGGCATCCCGCGCAGCCGCCGCCGCGAGCTGATGAACGAATTCAAGACCGGCACGCCCAGCGCTGCCGGCGGGGGTACGCCCAGCGCTGCCCCGACCGGTACGCCCAGCGCTATCGAGCTCGACCTGGAGCCACTCCCGAAACTGCAATTCCCTGGAGGAATTTCCCATGCGTAAGCTGCAACTCACCCCGGCTCTGGTGCTGGGTATCCTCGCGCTGGCCGCCGGCATCCCCCTGGTGGCCGGCCTCTCGCTGGGGTCGGTGGCCGGTGCCGCCGCCCTGGTGCTGCTCTCGACGCTGCTGGTCGAGCCCGGACAGACCCGCTACCGCGGCATGCACGGCCAGCTCGGCAAGGTCGGTGCCGAGGATCTCGAGCAGGAGTACAAGAAGACCCAGGAGAACCTCAAGCAGGTCAGCGACGACCTGAAGCGGTTCGCCGAGCAGTCGCAAGAGGACCTCAAGCAACACCGCCAGCTCTCCGACGAGGCCAAGGCCAAGGTCGACGAGCTGCTGGTCCAGCAGGGCGAGCTCAACGCCCGCCTGCAGGCGGCCGAGCAGGCCCTGGCCGACAACCGGCCCGGCCGCGCCCAGGCCGCGCTGACCATGGGCGCCCACGTGGCGCAGTCCGAGGAGTTCTCGACGCGTGGCGCCCAGCTGGCCCAGGGCGGCAAGGGGTCGTTCACCGTGGGCGTGCAGCAGGCGCTGACCACCGCCGACGCCGGCGGCGAGATCGCCGCGCCGGAGCGCCAGGCCGGCATCGTCGCCCCCGGCCAGCAGCGGCTGTTCATCCGCGACCTGCTCAACTGGGGCCGCGTCCAGTCGAACTCCATCGAGTACGTGCGCGAGACGGGCTTCACCAACGCCGCCGACGTGGTCTCGGAGAACCCCGCCTCCGGCAAGCCGGAGAGCGACCTCACCTTCGAGCTGACCTCGGCGAACGTGGCGACCATCGCCCACTGGATCCACGCCTCGCGGCAGGTGCTCAGCGACGCCGGCATGCTGCAGAGCTACATCGACGGCCGCCTGCGCTACGGCCTCAAGCTCAAGGAGGAGACCCAGCTGCTCAAGGGGTCCGGCGTGGGGCTCAACATCAACGGCCTGTACACCCAGGCGTCCAACTACGCCAACCCCGGCGTGGAGGTCGAGAGCGACACCAAGATCGACAGGCTGCGCATCGCCATGCTGCAGGTGCAGCTGGCCGAGTACGCCGCCGACGGCCTGGTGCTCAACCCGATCGACTGGACCAGCATCGAGCTGACCAAAGACAGCCAGGGCCGCTACATCTGGGCCAACCCCAACGGCGTGAACGGCCCGACCCTGTGGGGCCTGCCGGTGGTGTCCACCAAGTCGCTGGACCAGGACGAGTTCCTGACCGGCGCATTCCAGATGGGCGCCCAGGGCTGGGACCGCGAGGACGCCTCGGTGACCGTCTCCACCGAGGACCGGGACAACTTCATCAAGAACATGGTCACCATCCTCTGCGAGGAGCGCGTGGCGCTGACCGTGTACCGTCCCGAGGCCTTCGTGAAGGGCGACTTCGTGATCGGCTCCTCCGGCGCCTGATCCGGGGGTGGGTGAACCAACGGGGCCCGGCTGAAGTCGGGCCCCGTTCTTTGAGGGCTGATAGATGCCAACCCAAGTAGAAGCACTGACCGGATTCGACCACCACGGCCCTCGCCGGCGTGGTGCCAAGTTCGCGGTCTCCGAGCAGACCGCCAAGGAGCTGGCGCGAGCCGGGCTGGTGAGGATCCTGCCGGACCCCGCCAAGGCCCCGGCGCAACCTACGTCTGCATCGCCTCAGGGCCCAGCCTCACCGCAGACGACTGCCGGCGCGTCCAAGCGTGGCGGAAAGCGGAAGACCCCCAAGGCCACCAGCGGCGAGTGATCGTCACCAACAACACCTATCAACTGTGCCCCTGGGCCGATGTGCTGTACGCCATGGACCGCAAGTGGTGGACGGTGATGACGCCGAGCTTCTCCGGCGAATGCCTGACGGCGGCCGGCAACGTGCCCGGCGCCACCCGCACCGCCGCGCCCAAGGGCGGCAACTCCGGCGCCGGGGCGCTGCTGCTGGCCCGGCACCGCGGCGCCACGCGCATCCTGATGCTGGGCTACGACTGCCAGGTGGGCGATGACGGCCAGCGCCACTGGCACGGCGCCCACCGTCAGGGGCTCGGCAACGCCGTAAGCCTGCCCAAGTTCTACGGGCAGTTCGCGCAGGCGGCCGAGCAGCTGCTCGACGTCGAGGTGATCAACTGCAGCCGCGCCACGGCGCTGGATATGTGGCCGCGGGGCGACCTGGCCCAGGCATTGAGCGACGAGGTGCTGCGTGACGCCGGATGACTACTGGAGAGGTAACGCCCGCCTCGAGCACCTGACCCCCATCGGGCAGCGCTTCCCCGAGGTGGGGCTGTTCGATGCGCTGCGCCAGGCCTGCCGCGGCAGCGTGTTCGAGCTGGGCTGCGGCGATGGCCGCCTGTCGGCGGCCTTCGATCCGGAGCGCTACACCGGCATGGACATCAACCCGGCCGCCCTGGTGCGGGCGCGGCAGTCCAACCCCGGCCACCGCTTCACCACCGAGTGGCAGCCGGCCGACACCGTGATGGCTTATACCGTGCTGCTGCATGTGCCGGATGACGAACTGCCGGCGATGATGCGCCGCCTGCAGGCGTATCCGCGCATCGTCATCGGCGAGATCATGGGCCGCCGCTGGCGCACCCCCGGCTTGCCGCCGGTGTTCAACCGCGAGAGGGCGGAGTACGAGGCGTTCCTCGGCCCGGCCCGCGAGGTGATCCAAGTGCCGTACCCGTACTACGGCACCGACCTGGAGCTATGCGCATGGTGAGACGAGTGTGCGTGCTGCGCAGCGGCGGCGACTACGGGCCCGAGCATGTGCAGTGGTTGGCCGGGAGGGTCGACCTTCTGCAGTGGTTGGTCGGAAAGTCCGGCGTGCTGCAGTGCCTCAGCGACGTGCCGGTGCGTGGCGTGCCCACGCTGCCGCTAGCCCACGGCTGGCCCGGCTGGTGGAGCAAGCTAGAGCTGTTCCGCCCCGACATCGGCGGCGACCTGCTGTACATGGATCTCGACACCGTGGTGCTCGGCGATCTGCAGCAGTTGATCGATGCCGCTGGCGGTAGGACGACGATGCTCTCGGATTTCTACTGGCCGGAGCGCCCGGCCAGCGGGCTGATGTATATCGCCGAGCGTGACAAGGCGCGGGTCTGGGAGGCCTGGCGCCGCGATCCCGCCGGCCATATGCGCCGCCGGGGTGGCCGCGGCACCCTAGGCGACCAGGGCTTCCTGGGCCGGGTGCTGGGCGATGGCGTGCAGCGCTGGCAGGACGTGGCCCCGGGCCAGGTGGTCAGCTACAAGGCGCACTGCAGGCAGGGCGTGCCGCCCGGCGCGCGGGTCTGCTGTTTTCATGGGCAACCACGTCCCTGGGATGTGCGAGCAGAATGGGTGCCTGAGCTATGAGTTCATGCGCGGAGAAGAACGCGAGATACCGTGAGCGATACCCTGATAGAGCGAAGGCAGCCCAGAAGGCGTGGCGCGCCAAAAACCCCGACAAGGTTAAGGCTCGCAACGACTACTACAACAGGAAGCGAACCAAGGAAGAGCATAGCCAGTACATGCGGGAATGGAGGAAGAGACAGCCAGACCTTGCAAAGAACACGGACCTGAAGAAGCGCTTCGGCATCACACTGGGTCAGTACCAGGAGAAACTAGAAGCGCAGGGTGGTGTTTGTGCTGCTTGTGGTAGCAAGCCAGGGAAGCGCTCGCTGGCTGTTGATCACGATCACAGCACAGGCATGATCCGCGACCTGTTGTGTGATAGTTGCAATACATCGCTTGGGCTTCTTGTAGAGAGCAAGGCTCGCTTATTGGCCCTCATAGAGTATCTGGACAAATGGGGTGCCCAGGATGAGTGAACCGCTGATCCCGCTCGAGACCATCAAGCTGCATCTTCGCCTGGACACCGAGCCCGATTCCGAGCTCGACCCCGAGCTGGAGCGGCTGCTCGAGGTCGCCGTGGACCACGCCGCGCAGTACCTGGGCCGCTCGATCCCCTGGGACGACGAGGACACCAGCAGCAGCGAAGCGATCCTCCCGGCCTCGGTGCAGCAGGCGATCTTGATCCTGATCGGCGAGTACTTCGAGAACCGCGAGCAGCACGTGATCGGCTCGATCATCACCGAGAACCAGACCGTGCAGCACCTGCTGCACTTCTACCGCGTGGGGCTGGGGGTCTGAATGCAGATCGGCAAGCTGCGCCACCGGGTGCGCCTCGAGCGTCCCGCCGAGGTCCAGGACCCGGACAGCGGCGAGATGGTGCCCGGCTGGGAACTGGTGGCC
This sequence comes from Halomonas flagellata, assembly GCF_022487945.1. NCBI lineage: Bacteria > Pseudomonadati > Pseudomonadota > Gammaproteobacteria > Oceanospirillales > Halomonadaceae > Halomonas > Halomonas flagellata. Next base: position 79,580 of record NZ_JAKVPY010000009.1, on the reverse strand, counting down.
ACCGTGTGGGCCAGCGTCGAGCCGCTCAGCGCCCGGGAGTTCATTGCCGCCCAGGCCGGGCAGAGCGAGGTGACCGCGCGCATCGGGATGCGCCACCGCGACGACATCGCCCCCACCTGGCGCGCCGTGCACCGCGGCCAGGTCTACAACATCGAGGGCGTGCTGCCCGATCCCAAGAGCGGCCTGCACTACATCACCCTGCCCGTCTCGGAGGGCGTCAACGATGGCTGACTCCATCGGTGGCGAGATCCAGGGCCTCGAGTCGGTCATCGGCAAGCTCAAGTCGCTGGAGCAGCTGCCGCGCGAGAAGAGCACCCGCTTCGCCCTGCGCAAGGCCGCCAACCTGGTGCGCGACGCCGCCCAGGCCAACGCCGCGCGGCTCGACGACCCGCAGACCAGCGAGAACATCGCCGAGAACATCGTCGTCCGCCAGGACAAGAAGCGCTACCGGCGGGGCGACGAGATCAAGATGCGGGTCGGGGTGATGGGCGGCGCCACGCACGTCGCCGCCGCGGTGGGCGAGGTGGCCGGCCAGGGCAAGGGCAACCCCGGCGGCGATACGTACTACTGGAGATTCCTGGAGTTCGGCACCGAGAAGATGGCCGCCCAGCCCTTCATGCGCCCGGCGCTCGAGAGCAACCAGGGCGCCGCCACGAATGAATTCGTGACGCACTTCGACAAGGCGATCGTCCGCGCGATCAAGCGGGCCAACAAGGCGAAAGCGAGGTAACGATGATCTACACCGTCGAGAACAGGGGCCGGCCGGTGCGCGTGTTCGTCAACGGCAACGAGGTCCGCAAGGCCATCTACGCGGATACCGAGCGCGGCATCGTGCGCTACTACCCGGAGCCGATTCGGATCAAGCGTGGTACCGACGAGGTGTATACCCGCACCCTGCGCGGCCAGGTCACCGTGGAGCCGATGCACTGATGCAACCCCCCATCTTCCCGATCTGCGCCGCGGTGCCGGCGGTGACGGCCCTGCTGGGCAGCGGCCCCACGCGCCTCTACCCCTTCGGCGAGGCACCGCAGGGGGTGGCGCTGCCCTATGCGGTGTGGCGCATCATCAACGGCGCGCCCGAGAACTACGTCGACGGCCCGCCGGACATCGATCGCTGGAGCGTGCAGGTGGACGTCTACGCGCGCACCGTCAGCGACGTCACTGCCGTGGCCGAGGCGCTGCGCGACGCCATCGAGCCCCACGCCCATGTGGTGCGTTGGGGCGACCAGGACACCGATCCCGACACCAACAATCGCCACATCGGTTTCGACGTGAGCTGGTGGCACCCCCGCTAACGCCAGCCAACCCGAGCCCATCCGCCCGCCGCCGTGCGGGCTTTTCATTGCCCGCAAGCAGGAGCTGCACACCATGTCCAAGCTGACGCAAGGCACGCACATCTATTTCGTCGACGACAGCGGATCCACGCCCGAGGTGGTGCGGCTGACCAAGGTCGTCGCGCTCAACCCGGGCACGGCGCCGGCCGCGCAGATCAACGAGACCACCCTCGAGGACCTGCTGTATCGCCAGTACCGCGCCGGCCTGCGCGACCCCGGCCAGGGCAACATGACCGCCAACGTCGATCCCAACGAGGACAGCCACGTCGCCCTGCACGGCCTCTCCGAGACCAGCCCGCCGCCGACCATCAAGTGGGCAGTGGGCTGGAGCGACGGCACCGATGCACCCACGCTGGACAGCTCCGGAGAATGGGATCTTCCCACCACCCGCACCTGGTGCACCTATGACGCCTACGTGGCCGACTTCCCGTTCGACTTCCAGACCGACACCATCGTGCTCACCGAGATCACCATCCAGCGCGCCGGCGGGCTCGCCTGGCAGCGCAAGGCGTAAGGAGCAACCATGAATCTCAGTCTGGACAGCCTGAAGAGCATGGGCGCCTTCACCGGTGCCCCGGTGGCCAAGGAGATCACCTGGAAGATCGACGGCGAGGAATACACCGCCACGGTCTATGTCCGCCGGCTCAGCTACCTGGCCGCGGTGAACGACGTGCGGGCCAGCCAGGGCCAGGTGGACGGCATCGCCGGCCGCATCGCCGCCACCATCTGCGACGAAGCCGGCAAGCCGCTCTTCCAGCCCGAAGACATCACCGGCGAGGCCGACCCCGAACGCGGGGCCCTGCATCGCAACCTGACGCTAGCGATGCTTGGTGCAATCGGCGAGGTGAATGCCACGCCGGGAAAGACGACGAGCTGACGGCAGAGGAGGAGGTGTGGCACGAGCTGGTGATGCACGGCATCGGCGGGCGCACGGTTGCCGAGGCGCAATCGCGCATGAGCTACACTGAGTTCTGTCGTTGGCTCGCTTATCGTCGCAAGCGCGGAAGCCTGCACCCCGGGCTGCGCGCCGATCGCGGTGCGGCTATGCTGGCCACCCTGTACGCCAACGCCCATCGAAAGAAGAGCGACACCCCGCTCAGCCTGTACACCTTCCTGCCTTTCGAGGAGGAACCGCCCATCACGCTCGAGCGGGCAATGGAGCTGTGGCATTAACTTTGGCTTGATGCCACCTCGCGAGACGACCATAATGGAGGCACTCTCGAAACCAGTAGCGGCTCGCCGCTCCCAGCCCCGTTAGCGCTGGATTTTTTGTGCCCGTTCAGCCGGCACACCGCATGCAACGTCCGTGGTGGGCGACCGGTTCTATGCCGGGTGGACAACGGGGAATACAAGACCAGCGCAAGCTGGGAATATCCGTGGCGGTTCTACTGGACCGAGAGTGACACCCGGCACCCTCTCAAGGTGCCCGATGCTCGAAACTCGAAACCAGTAGCGAGGGCCAGACCATGGCGACCCCGAACCCGATGCCGGTAGCGTTCCACGGCAGCACCCTTTACGTGATCGACCACCAGGGCGAGCCATTCGTCCCGATGAAGCCTGTAGTCGAAGGCATGGGCCTAGCGTGGCAGACGCAACATCGCAAGTTCACTGAAAACGCACAGCGCTGGGGAACCGTCACCATAATGGCGACAGTCGGTGGTGATGGTAAGAAGCGCGACCTTATTAGCGTCCCGTTGCGCAAGCTGCCCGGCTGGTTGATGTCGATTCACCCCAACAAGGTGAAGGCGGCGATCCGGGAAAAGGTCATCGAATTCCAGAACGAATGCGACGACGTGCTGTGGCAACACTGGCAGAAGCGCCACCCCCAGGCCACGCCGATGGTGCGCCCCGAGGTGGGCCCCGAGGACAGCCAGTGGGTGGAAGGCCTTTTCAACGGCCAGCGCATCCGCGCCTTAGTCGGCTTTACCTGCTGGGAAGTGTGCCTTGAGGATTGCGCCGCCGCGCTGGGCTACCGCAGCCCGGTGGACCTGTACAAGCTCACCCCGGGCGGCATGTGGCGCAAGCTGCCGCCGGCGATGGGGGAGTCACAGGATCCCGACCCGATCACGCTGGTACGGCCGACGGCGATTCTCTCGGCGCTGACTCGTAGCCAGCGCCAGGCGGCCCCGGCACTGGCCGAGTACCTGGAACGCGAGTTGTTCTTCGAGGGGCGCATCGCCGCTGAGGTGTCGCCGACCCGGGCCGACCTGGATCACGCGCGGCAGCTGTTCGAGGAGGATCCCGGGGCGTTCCTGGGGCGGCGGGTTTGGCTGTTGTGCGCCGATCCGGCCGGCCACCTGCAGGCGCGCCCCCTGCGCGATGGCGAAGTGCTCATGGAGATGAGCGAGCTGGAGCACGTGAAGCGCGCCTACGATACCCTGGATGACCTGGTGCGCCGCCGCGAGTTGGAGCTGGCGTTTCCCAGACAGCCGCGGCAGTAGACATGCGCTACGAGACTTGGCGATAGCGGTCGGTGGTGTCAGGGATCATTCACTGGCCGCTTGGTGGCAGGCGAGCTGCATGGCATCAGCAACAGACGAGATGGGTATGGAGCTTGAATAGATCTCGTCGACTGCTGCTAGAAGTGAAGCACGGAAGGGTTGGCCCTCTTGCTGGAGGAATAACTCAATCAGGCTTCGTTCGGTAACGCCTCTATCTTTGGCGTCCATAACTTCCATGGCCGTCGTGATCATCGCCTCGCGGCTTTCATGCGTCATGCAGTCAAAGCGCGTCATGTCGGCGGCGCTGAGTGAGGTGCTGGTGAGCAGCATCAGGGTAGCCAACAGCTTGCGCATAGTATTCTCCTCGTTTCTCACGAGCCTAGCATAGCGGCCAAGCTGAAACTTGCCGGAGACGCCGTGCCCGCGGCCATGCGCTACAGTGTTTCTTGTCCACCACCTGACAGGGAGCACTGCCATGGGATTCAGCGCAATTGTGGCCGGTACCGGGTTCGAGGGACGAGCGGCCCGAATACGGATGTTCGCCCATCCAGGTGATGCCGTGGAGTTGCGGCGCGAACCCGACAACCCCTACGACGAGAACGCCGTCGCGGTGTACTTGCGGGTGCGGCGCTGGTACACGCTGTTCCGACCAGTGCCGCTGCAGATCGGCTACCTCAAGAAGGCGCGTGCGGCTTCGCTGTCGAAGAAGATGGCCGAAGGCGTGAGCATCCGCGAGGCCGTTATCGTCTCGACGTACAAGGCCGACAAACACCCCAGGGTGTCGCTCAAGATCACGACCGACGAGTAACGCCTGCCGCTCTTAGCGGCTGACACCTTTATCCAGGCCCGCCCACTAGGCGGGCTTTTTCATGCCGGGAGGCCACATGGCCAGTTCATCTCTGGGCACGCTCACGCTGGATCTGATCGCCCGCACCGGCGGTTTCGTCAAGGGCATGAGCAAGGCAGAGCGTAGCTCCAAGAAGTGGCGCCGCCAAGTGGAGCGCGACCTCAAGAAGCTGCGCGGGCAGTTCGGCAAGTTCGCCAAAATCGCAGCAGGGGCCGGCGTGGCCGCGGCGGGCGCCTTCACCATCCTGGCCAAGGAGGGCCTGCAGTTCGTCGACGCTCAGGCCAAGATGGCGACCCGGCTGGGCTCGACCATCGACGACCTGCGTGCGGTGCAGATCGCCGCGAGTGACTTCGGTATCGAGCAGGGCCGGCTCACACGCAGCCTGGCCTCCTACACCAAGCGCCTGGGCGATGCGGCCCGCGGCACCGGTGAGGCGCAGAAGGCCTACGAGGCGTTGGGCCTCGAGGCGTCCGAGCTGGTCAACCTGCCGCTGCCCGAACAGCTGGCGCTGATCGCCGAGCGCATCTCGGAGGTTGACTCCGCCGCCGAGCGAACCTCGATTGCCGACCGCCTGATGTCGGGCGGACGCAACATGGTCAACCTGTTCGAGGAAGGTGGCGGCGCCATCCGCGCCGCTGTGCAGGAGGTGGACGACTTCGGCCTCAGCCTGAACGAGATCGATACCAAAAGGGTTGAGAAAGCAAACGATGTCATTGGGCGCATCCCTCGCGCCTTGGAGCCGATCAGGAACCAGATCGCCATCAACCTCGCCGAGCCGCTGATCGATGTCGCGGAGCTGTTCAACGACGCGGCCAAGGCGTCCAACGGCTTTGCCGCCGAGGTCACCGAAGGCATGGCGATCGCCGTCGAGACCATCGGGGAAATGATCTCGGGGGTGGATGACCTGCGAATCTCGCTGATGAAGATTCAGCGCTTCCAGCTCGGCGTCTCCGCCTTTGCCGAGCAGGCCCGTCTCAATGTTGTGGGCCAGGGCATGGGGCGGATGCAGGATTATGGGGCAGACAACCCGCCCCCCGAAACCGGCCCGGCCACGGCGGAATACAACCGGTTGGATGCCGAGATCAGGGCGCTGGAGAACGGCAGCAATGCCTTTCAGAAGGCCGCCGACTTCGCCCTCGATCAGGCGGAAAGAATCAGGAGCGGGCCCGAGAGGCGCGCACGACTTCAGGAGGGCTTCGACGCCGGTCTCGGCGACACCATCAGCAACGACGCCATCGCCGCCGCCGAGGCCGTGGCCGATGCGATGAGCCGCGCCAGTGAGGCCGCCAACGACAGCGCCGATGCCGACGAGGACAAGGCCGACAAGAGCGATACCGCCGCCAAGGCGATAGAAGACCTGGGCAACGCCAGTGATGGTGCGAGCCGTGCGCTGGCCTCCATTGCTGGCGGTATGGCCGGGAGCGCAGACCCCCGCTACAACATCAAGGCCGGTGGCGACACGCTGGAGGATCGCGCCCGTGCTCGCTTCGAGGCGTCGGCGTTCCGCCCCGGCGACCCCAGCGTCATCAACTACGCCCCGAACCCCACCGCTCGGCCCACCTGGTCGACCGATTACCTGGACGCTGGCGTCCAGAAGGTCAACCAGGCGGTCGCCACCACCGCTCGCGAACAACAGAGCGGCGGCAACCGCGTGCCGATTCATCTGACCGTCACCGGCAAGGACGGTGGCGAGGCCAGCGGCGAAGGCGAGGTCGAGGCCAAGCTGGTCGAGATCCTGACGGCTGCCTCCGCCTCCGTCTCGCCCGTCTAGGAGCACCCATGGCCATCCCCCTGAAACAACGCCTGAAGCTCAAGCCCGTGCCCAACACCCCCGAGGAGCAGGCTCGGCGCCTGGCCATCTGCCAGGGCTGCGAGTGGGTGCGGGCGAAGGTGACGGGCTGGTGCAAGGACTGCAAGAGGCCGTTCATCGAGGACATCTACTACGACCACGAAGTGGTGTGCCGCTGTGGCGGCGAGATCCACGTGGTCAAGGATTATGCCAAGTGTGGTGACTGCAGCTGCCCACTGGCCAGCCGCACCCATTACCACCGACTGCCGGGCTATGGCCCAGTGCACTGCCCGAAGGGCAAATGGTAATCCACTGATCCCACGCCCCGCCCCGCGCGGGGCATCGTTTTCCCAGGCTCGCTACGGCGGGCCTTTTTCATGCCCGGAGACATCCCATGGCCTGGAAGTGGTACACCGACTCTGGACTCACGACCGAGTTCAGCGGCATCAAGCAGCTCGTCCACCTGGCGGACCTGAGCGATAACCCGCAGGACTTCATCCTCTACTACGCCGAGATCGAGGAGGACGTCGGCGATAACGGCATCCTGGTTCAGCAGGCCTACTCCAACCCCGGCACCGACCCGATCAATACCAGCATCGTCGACGACGCGCCGAGCAGCGGCCATGCCGCCGACGAGGTGACCCTGGCGCTGACAGCCGCCGAGTTGGACACCAACACCGCCGGGGCCAGCCTGACGATCAGCAGCGTGGACTCCGATTATGGGGAAAGCCTGTTCTCCGGCGCGAGCAACGTCGTGGAGGTGCACGTGCGGGTCGAGAACGCGGTCACCGCGGTGAGCGACTCCACCGAGCTCAAGCTGCACATCGTCGACGTCGTCGACTCCGAAGTCTCCAGCGGCTCGTAACCAGGGGGCAGCATGACGCTCGCCAAACCCACCGGGCTCATCGTCCAGGGCCTTAACGAATTCGCGACCCTGGAGCAGAGCGTGCAGCGGGTGACCCCGGCGCACGATTTCGCCACGCTGGAGCAGTGGACCGGCGGCGCCCGCCCCGGCGGGGTGTTCGCCACTCTGGAGCAGAGCGTCCAGCGGGTCACTGCGGCGCATGACTTCGCCACGCTCCGCCAGCGCACCGGCTACCGGCTCACCCCGGCGCACGATTTCGCCACGCTTCGCCAGCGCGTGGTGTTCCTGCGCGTCACCCTGGCCCACGACTTCGCGGTGCTCGATCAGCGGGTGCAGCGCGTCACCCCGGCGCACGATTTCGCCGCCCTGCGCCAACTGGTCACCGCCGAGACCCAGGGTCAGACGCCGCGGCCGCGCTTCCTGATCCGCCTGGACGGCGTGGACATCACCGCGCGCTGCCGCTACGACATCACCATCTCGGCCAGCGAGGGCGACAACCGCACTTGCCAGGTCATCCTGCGCGCCCAGCCCGGGCCGCTGAACATCCCCGGCTTCAAGGGCAAGGCGCTGCACATCGACCGCCTGCAGGGCGGCGAGCTGGTGCCGCTGTTCCGCGGATGGGTCGACGTGCCGACCTACGACCGCGTGGCCCGCACCGTCACCCTGCGTGGCTCCGACCTGCGCGGCGAGCGCCTCGGCCGCGAGGATCGTGCCCGGCTGCGCTCGCTCACCGGCGGCCTCTACTCGCCGGTCACCCAGCGCGAGGACGCCACCGGCGAGGCCTGGGTGCGCGAGCTGCTGCGCACCGTTCCCGGCTCGCTCGACTACACCTCGGCCGGCACCCTGCGCTATCGCCCCTGGGCGCTGGCCACGCCGCGCTACACCCTGGCCGCCGGGCAGATCAACGCCGACCGGGTCAACGTAGTGTTCGACACCCGCTCGGAGAGCGTCAACACCGTGCGCGCCACCCTCGAGTACCGCTACTACCAGCGCAATACGTTCACTCAGTCGGTGACGATGGGGATGCGAAAGGCGCTAAAAGGTATCCCTCTTCCTGGTGATACGATACCTACAAGAGATGCCCTAAGGTCGGCAATATTTGGTGTTCCTAACTGGCATCCCGTGTCCTACACCATCCTCGGCATCACGGCGAACGGATGGTATAAATCTTCGCCCACTGATATAAACCCACTCCACTTCTTTGCCAGCGACGCCCTCAGAAAGACACATGCCACAGGGGTTGACGCCACCCTCGAGCGCTACATCAGCCAGCCCAAGCGCGAGCGCTATGAGCTGACCTTCAGTGCCCCGGAGAGCGTTGACCAGTTCGGCGAGATCGCCGGGAGCGATATGCGCTTCTCGCTCGAGACGCGCGTCGACCCTGCCGTCTTCGAGGAGCGCGGCTGCACCGTCGTCGCCGATCCTGACGACCGCCGCGCCGACCTCGAGGCGGCGATCGAGGCGGTGCAGCGCATGGTCGAGAAGATGATCCTGGAGGGCCACCGCCGCAACTACGCCACCTTCCTCTACAAGCCCAAGACCGGCAGGGCGGGGCATCGCGAGCTGCTGCCGGTGGAGATCGGCGACACCCTGGCCGCGCCCACCACCGAGGTCGACGTCACCGGCTGGGTGTCCGCGTTCACGCACCGCCAGGACGACAAGGGCGACATCTGGACCGAGATCCGCCTGGCCATGAGCCGTGTGGACAGCGAGGTCAGCGTCACCGAGGACTGGAGCCTGCCGGCCCCGCCGAGCAAATACGCCCTCAACCCCGACAGCGCCGCGATCCAGGACGAACCGACCTGCCCGGTTATCGAGGACGATGAGACGATCGATCTCGTGTCGCAGGATCTGCCCCGTGTTGATCTCGTCACGGGGGAGCCAGTCTCTCCATCACATATCTCTCCTGACGGCAGCGTGGTGGTGGTGATGCCCGAGATCGGCCGCAGCCAGGTGGACGAGATCATCGGCCAGCGCACCCATCAATACGACATCGCGATACCCACCGACCCCATCAGCGTCGAGGTACCCAATGACTAGGCTCGTCACCTGGATCAACCAATCCACCGACTATCTCGGCAGCGAGATATTCCGCGACACGACCCTCGATCCGCAGAACCTCCCCGCGCCCGTCGCCACCGTGGGCCCCGTGGGCCAGGGCGCCCGCGCGGAGTGGAACGACCGCGACGGCAGCGGTGACCAGTGCTACCTGGTGCGCGACTTCGACGACCAGGGCGTGGGGGAGGTGAGCGAGGCGTATTGTTTTGAAGTAGATACTATAGACAGAGGGTCTGTCACTATTGCCTTGGTGGCTGACAACACGACCCACGCCTCCGCAACTAACACCAAGCAGGCGCTGCTTGATGCTGGGTTCCTTGACGGAAATCTCAACATCGTCAACGACGATTCAGCGCCCCCGTCCGCTGACATCGTGGTGGTGTGTCGCGCCTGCGCCACGCAGACCGAGACCGACAATGTGCTGAGCGCGTTTTCCGCTGGCACGCCCGTGGTGTGGGGTTCGGCACCAACGACCGCCGGAACGGGGCGTTCCATGGGATCAACATTCGCAAATCTAACAGGCACCATAACCGTAGCCCAAGATACTGACGGATATGATGGCGGCGACGTTATAGATGCCGACCACCACATTACCAGCCCGTTCGGCCTCGGTCAGACCGTATGGTACAGTGGAGCCAACTGGGGGTTTGTCGTCGATAACGGCGCATCATTTGTTGGCACGCTTCTCGCCAACGGCGACCCCGATGTGCTGGCCCTGGCTGACAACGCTGCGCTGATCGCCATCGAGGCAGGCACCAACGACCTGCTTGGCAACCCCACTCCGGCGCGGGCAGTCGTATGGACTAACCTCTACGGCGGGCAGACAGCCTACACCGCAGACGGCGCCGAGCTACTCGCCAGATCAATTGAGTGGTGTTTAATGTGAGCACAGGACGCAGCGTCGTTGTCAGATCCATTCGACGAATCGTATTGCAGGCCCCGGCGCTACGCCAGGCAATGAAATCTCTACAGAATAGGGGCGACCAGGCCGCATCCGTCGGCATAGGCACCTCGGACGCCGATCGCGACCGCATCTGCTGCGATGGCTCGACGAGCGGCAATCCGAATCCCGGGGCCGAGACGCGAGACACCAGCGAGGGCGGAGAAGACGGGCTTGATTCGGACGACCCCGCCGACCTATCCATGGGGCCTGGGTCGCTTACAGGAGTCACAGACTGCGCCACGGGCGAGCCGATTTGTTTTGATGGTAGCGACTGGCTGCCGCCTGATGGCTGGGACGACCCTCAATCACCTCCCATAGATGACTTTTATGAGGAAGGTTTTTTTTGGAAACACAACTCGCATGCTGGCGGGTCTCCCGAGAGAGCTATTAGGGATTATTTGGAATCGTCTGAGACTGTCAATAGCATTTCCTGCGACTGCGTGGAGGTGAGCGAAGTATCAGTTGAGTGCGATTGCACGTATGTGGATGGCAATGATGTCACAAAAAATTATAATGATGCCACTGTGGCAAAAGACGAGTGCGAGGGAAGCTCCTTCGAAGACAGCGACATATGCACAACCGTGGCTGCCCCCGATTCATGGCCAGAAGATTCCTGCGCGAACGTCGTCATCAAGGGCGGCAAGATCGTCGGCTCCCAATACGACCCCGAGAACGATGGCAGCTACTCCAAGCCCCGCGACGAGATCGAGCTGTGCGACGACGCCGGAAACCGCATCCTGCTGCGCGGCTCGCCGACCGGCGGGTGGAAGTCGATCAAGAGCCTCGATGGCGACATCGACCCCGACACCGGCAATGGCTACCTCTACGGACCCAGCGGCAAGAAGATCCGCCAGATCAGCCCGAGTGAGTTCCGGGACGATACGGTGTGAGCTCGGCCGGCGGGGCTTCCGGCGCAGTGTCCTGTGACACATAGGGCGCTATGCTCATGTCATGTGCGGACGCTTCGCTCTCTTCACCGATCCCCCGCCGGTCACCATCCGGCTGGGCCTGCCCGATCCGGAAACAGGTTGGGCGCCTCGCTACAACGTCGCGCCGGGCACCTGGATCACCGGTGTTCGGCGGACCGTGTTTGATGCCGAGCCCACGATCGGAGATCTCTGGTGGGGATACCGGCCGGCGTGGGCCGGCTCCAAAGCGCCCCAGCCGATCAATGCCAAGGTGGAGACAGTCGCTACCAGCCGTTACTTCCAGGCTGCTTTCAAGCGCCACCGCTGCCTGGTCCCGGCCGATGGCTGGTACGAGTGGCTGCCCACCGTCAGCGGCAAGCAGCCGTACTACCTCTGCAGAGAGGACCGCGAGCCGCTGTTCCTGGCCGGGATCTGTGCCGAGCGTGCCGACGGCTCGTTTGGCTGCGCCATCGTCACCGAGCCAGCCCGCGGCATCGCCCGTAACATTCACGACCGGATGCCGCTGGCGCTGGATGACGAGAGCCTGGCGCCCTGGCTGGATCCCGATCTCACCGACCGCGATGCCATCAGTAGTGTCGTCCGCCACCTCGACGCCGCCCTGGTGACGCATTGGCCCGTCAGCACCCGGGTCAACCGTCCGGCCAATGATGACCCCTCGCTGATCGAGCCGGACCCCGCGAATGGCTGATTTCCTACATGGCTATGCTCCGATGTCTCACGGCATCGGGCAGGGCGGGGCGGTATGGTGGGGGTGTGACGCCGAGATCTTGCGCGCCATTGATGGGCCCGCCTTCCAACCGCGTCACGAGGGATATGGCCAGTGACGGCCGCCATGGATGGCTATTGATGAATTCCCTACCGTGACTCCACGGCGCCCACCGGGGTTTTCTACCTCAGGGGATAGGTCGCCTCACCTGCCCCACCGGTGCCGCCTGGTCCCGGGCCACCCGCCACACCCCCTCGACTACCCCATGCCGACGCTCGAGCAGATACACGGGCGTCCCTGGCTCCCAGTACCCCTCGTTCGAATCCAGTGCCCTGAGCTGCACCCGCCCGCTAAGCAGCTGGCCCTGCCAGATGACGTGATACTCGATCAGCCGATCCCGCGGCGGCATCCCCCGCCGCAGGCTGATCCACCCGCGGCGCTCGAGGCGCTTGCGCCAGGTGGTGATACGGTAGAGGGTCGCGTCGTCTATGGGCCTGCTCCTTGAAAACTAGCGGCGTCACCCCTGCTCAATGCTCCAGATTTCACGGAGAGGCGCCATCCCGAAAGGTGCTGTCGTGGTAACATCGCGCGACCCACGGGGTGCTAATTGTACGTCGAATTGTACGTAACGCCCCGCTCTGGCCGCTTGCAGCCGGTGAACCTCTTTCGATGCTTTCGGTCAATCACCAGCCTTATCAGTAAGTTGTGAGATGACAAGCAACATGAGCACGACCTTCGAGACCTGGCGCGGCCGCTTCGAGCGGCTGCGCGCCCACAAGGCCTTCGAGCTGACGGTGATCACCATCATCGTCGTCTCGGCGCTGCTGATCGGCGCCAAGACCTACGAGGAGGAGGTCAGCCCCTTCCAGGAGTGGCTGCTGCTGCTCGACACGGCGGTGACGGTGTTCTTCCTGGTGGAGATCCTGATCCGCATGGCGGCGGAGAAGCGCCTGCGCGACTTCTTCAAGCGGGGCTGGAACGTCTTCGACTTCCTGATCGTCACCGCCAGCCTGGTTCCCCTGGACGACTCGGAGATGGTGTTGCTGGCACGCCTGCTGCGGATCTTCCGGGTGCTGCGCCTGGTATCGATGATCCCCGAGCTGCGCATGCTGATCGCGGCGCTGTTCAAGTCGATCCCGCGCATGGGCTACGTGGCGCTGCTGATGTTCATCATCTTCTACATCTACGGCGCCATCGGCAGTTTCCTGTTCGCCAGCGTCGACGAGCAGCTGTGGGGCAACATCTCGCTGGCCATGCTGACGCTGTTCCAGGTCGCCACCTTCGAGAGCTGGGCCACCGCGGTGCTCTACCCCATCATGGAGCACTACCCCTACGCCTGGATCTACTTCCTGACCTTCATCTTCCTCAACGCCTTCATCTTCCTCAACATGATGATCGGTATCGTGCTCGACGTGATGCAGAAGGAGAGCCTACAGATCGAGCTCGAGAGCGGCACGGGGGAGGCCGCCGAGCTGCACGGCCTGCGCAGCGACGTGCGTCAGATGCGCGACCAGCTCTCGCGGATGGAGGCGCTGCTCGAGCGGCGGGGCGAATAGGGGACCATTCCCGCGCCGCCTGTGCCTGACAAGGAGTCATCCGGCCTCGATGCCCGCGACAGCGACATCGCGGCCTTCGCCGAGCTGGCCCTGGACAACGCCGGCCGTCGCTTCGGGGCCGCGAGCCGGAGGCCCTGTTCCACTGGTGGCGCCATGCCGAAGCCGAGGCGCCATGAGGACAGAAATGGCGGCCCGGCTTGACAAGGGCGTCGCATGCTGATTCTCTAGGGGGCATGAACACTGAATTTCGTCACCCCAGCCTGGACCTACGACTACTAACCGGCCTTTGATCGTGCCGGGTGATGCGCTGCGCATCGCATTTTTGAGTCCAGGTCAGTCGAGGTGTCGAAATGTCTTCCGTCCGAATTCTTGTCCGCAGTAGTCGCGGTTCTCGCATGGTCGTCGTTGGCCGCGCGAATCGTTTTGCTGCGTGCCCCGGCGCCCCGGTATGCTCGATGCATCCGGGGCGTTGCCGTTTCTGAATGCCGCCCGACTTCCGAACACCAGCGTCGCCAGCCCAGGGAGAATGCCACCATGATGCTCGACAACCCCGCCACCAAGTATCGCCCCTTCGTCGCCGTCGATCTGCCGGACCGCCAGTGGCCGAACCGCCGCATCGAGACTCCCCCGCTGTGGTGTAGCGTCGACCTGCGCGATGGCAACCAGTCGCTGATCGACCCCATGGACCATGAGCGCAAGCAGCGCTTCTTCGACCTGCTGGTGAAGGTCGGCTTCAAGCAGATCGAGGTGGGCTTCCCCTCGGCCTCCCAGACCGATTTCGACTTCGTGCGTGCGCTGATCGAGCAGGACAAGGTGCCCGATGACGTCACCATCCAGGTGCTGACCCAGGCCCGCCCCCACCTGATCGACCGCACCTTCGAGGCGCTGCAGGGGGCGAAGAACGCCATCGTCCACGTCTACAACGCCACCGACCCGGTGTTCCGCCGCGTGGTGTTCAACGTCAGCAAGCCCGAGTGCATCCAGATCGCCGTGGACGCCACCGCGCAGATTCGAAGCCGCATGGAGGCGGCCCCGGAGACGAACTGGACCTTCCAGTACTCGCCGGAGCTGTTCACCACCACCGAGATGGACTTCGCCAGGGAGATCGTCGAGGCCGTCATGGAGGCCTACGGCGCCACACCCGACAAGCGCATGATCGTCAACCTGCCGGCCACCGTGGAAGTGGCCACCCCCAACAACTACGCCGACCAGGTCGAATGGTTCTGCCGCAACGTCAAGGGCCGCGACGGCCTGATCGTCAGCGTGCATCCGCACAACGACCGCGGTTCCGGCGTGGCCGCCGCCGAGCTCACCGTGATGGCCGGCGCCGACCGCGTCGAGGGTACCCTGTTCGGCAACGGCGAGCGCACCGGCAACGTCGACATCGTCACCCTCGCCATGAACCTCTACACCCAGGGCGTGCACCCGGGGCTCGACTTCTCCAACATCACGCCGATCATGCGCGAGGTGGAGTACTGCAACCAGTTGCCGGTGCACCCGCGCCACCCCTATGTGGGCGACCTGGTCTTCACCGCCTTCTCCGGCTCCCACCAGGATGCCATCAAGAAGGGCATGACCGAGCGGCGCGCCAACCCCGATGCGGTCTGGGAGGTGCCCTACCTGCCCATCGATCCGCTCGACGTGGGGCGCAGCTACGAGGCGGTGATCCGGGTCAACAGCCAGTCGGGCAAGGGCGGGGTCTCCTACCTGCTCGAGCAGGAGCACGGCATCGAGCTG
Organism: Halomonas flagellata; assembly: GCF_022487945.1. NCBI lineage: Bacteria > Pseudomonadati > Pseudomonadota > Gammaproteobacteria > Oceanospirillales > Halomonadaceae > Halomonas > Halomonas flagellata. Next base: position 64,375 of record NZ_JAKVPY010000009.1, on the reverse strand, counting down.
CCGCGTCGGCTCTCCATCGAGTTCAGCCAGGTGGTGCAGGAGGTCGCCGACCGCACGGGCAAGGAGATCACCTCGCAGATGATCTACCAGGCCTTCGCCGACGAATACCTGGAGCGGCGCGCGCCCTTCGCGCTGATCAACCACCGGCTCTCCTCCGAGCCCGACAGCCCCCGGGTGAGCCTGGAGGCGAGCATCGAGGCGAACGGCGAGCGCCAGGCGATCCACGGCGAGGGCAACGGCCCGCTGGCGGCCTTCATCAAGGCCCTGGCGGCGGCCGGCCATGACGTCGAGATCATCGACTACCACGAGCACTCCCGCGGCCAGGGCGCGGACGCCGAGGCGATCGCCTATGTGGAGGTGCGCATCGACGGCAAGGCGGTGTTCGGCGTGGGCACCGACGAGAGCATCACCAGCGCCTCCATGAAGGCGGTGATGAGCGCCATCAACCGCCACGTTTCCACCGCGGAACCGGCGGCCAATGTGACCGCGGCCACCTTGGCGTAACCCTGCAGGAGGCCGGCTCCGCCGGGCGCCCGGCGGAGTGCATGGAACTTGCGGCTTAGCCGGCGACAGGCCTCCGCGGAGGCGCTGTAAACCCATCCCTGGGCGCTACATTCATCTTCCCTGAAGACTGACCTCCGCTACGACCTGTCCCCGGCGCCGCTCGCCTTGCCAACGATTTGAAAGGCACGCATCGCTGCTGGGCGCTGGGCGCTTACAGCGGCGTCTTGCTCGCCTCGCCGGGGATCTCCCGCACCAGCCGCGGCATCAGGAAACCCGGCAGTACCTCACGCAGGCCCGCGACCAGCTCGCGGGCCTCGTCATCCGGCACGTCGAAATGGGCGGCACCGGCCACCGGGTCGAGCACATGCAGGTAGTAGGGCAGCACCCCCGCCTCGAACAGCCGCTCGGAGAGCGCGGCCAGGGTGCCGACGTCGTCGTTGACGCCGCGCAGCAGCACGCTCTGGTTGAGCAGTGTCACGCCGATCTGCTTCAGTCGTTCACAGGCGGCGACCACGGCGTCGTCGATCTCGCCGGGGTGATTGATATGCAGCACCATCACCCTCTGCAATCGGGTGGCCGCGAGCCAGTCGAGCAGGGCGCCGTCGATGCGGTCGGGGATCACCACCGGCAGCCGGGTGTGAATGCGCAACCGCTTCAGGTGGGGGATGGCCTCGAGCCGCTCCACCAGCCAGGCGAGCCGGCGGTCGCTGGCGGCCAGGGGGTCGCCGCCGGAAAGGATCGCTTCCCGTATCGAGGCGTCCTCGCGCAGATAGCCCAGTGACTGCTGCCACTGGGCCCGGGAGGGCGAGTTGTCCTCATAGGGGAAGTGGCGGCGGAAGCAGTAGCGGCAGTTCACCGCACAGGCGGGGCTGGCGATCAGCAGCACGCGTCCCCGGTACTTGTGGATCAGCCCCGGCGCCGGGGCGTGGTCGGCCTCGGCCAGGGGGTCGGCCACATAGCCCGGTGTCGGCCGGGACTCGTCCATCAGCGGCAACACCTGGCGCAGCAGCGGGTCGTGGGGATCGCCGGGGCGGATGCGGGCGAGATAGGCCTCCGGCACCCGCACCTCGAAGAGGCCGTGCCCGGCCTCGGCGCCCGGCAGCCAGGCGTCATCCAGGCCGAGGCGCCGGCACAGTTCGTGCGGGTCGCGGATCGCCCGGGACAGCTGGGTCTGCCAGGGGGCGGCGATGGCCAGCGGCCGGGCCTCCCGGCCGGGACGCTGCAAAAGGGCGGGGCTTCGGGTTATCATGCGGCACACCAGTCAATGCGGGCGAGGGGCGAGCCCTCGTCGAACTTCGTTTGCTTGGGTGCGCCACCGGCACTGGCCGGCGGCGCGCCCGAATATGGGTGAGAGATCATGGCGAACTATTCTACCAACGAATTCAAGGGCGGTCTGAAGGTGATGCTGGACGGCGATCCCTGCACCATCGTCGAGAACGAATTCGTCAAGCCCGGCAAGGGGCAGGCGTTCAACCGCGTCAAGCTGCGCAACCTGATCACCGGCCGCGTCTGGGAGCGGACCTTCAAGTCCGGCGAATCCCTCGAAGGCGCCGATGTCCTCGAGCTGGAGATGGAGTACCTCTATACCGACGGCGACATGTGGCACTTCATGAAGACCGACGGCTCCTTCGAGCAGTACGCCGTGGAGAAGAAGGCCCTGGGCGACACCGAGAAGTGGCTCAAGGAGCAGGTGCCCTACACCGTGACCCTGTGGAACGATAACGCCATCGCCGTCAGCCCGCCCAATTTCATCGAGCTGGAGGTGGTCGAGACCGACCCGGGCCTCAAGGGCGACACCGCCCAGGGCGGCTCCAAGCCGGCGACCCTCTCCTCCGGTGCCGTGGTCCGCGTGCCGCTGTTCATCAACCAGGGCGAGGTGCTGAAGGTCGATACGCGCTCCGGCGAGTACGTCTCTCGCGCCTGATTGCATTGAGCTACGAGCTACGAGCTACGAGCTACGAGCTACGAGCTACGAGCGGCGCCGGGGACAGGGCGAAGCGGAGGTCATTTGTCAGGGATGACAAAGGTAGCGCCCAGGCAAGGGTTCTCAGCGCCTCCGCGACGGCCTGTCGCCGGGCAAGGCGCGGCTCCTGAAGGCCACGCTTCGGCGTGGCCTTCGCGTTGGTAGAGGATGGTGCTATGGCAAGCGACTGGCAACCCACGGCGACAATCGAGACCCTGCGCGAGCGGGCGCGGTTGCTCGCCGGGGTGCGGGCCTTCTTCGCCAGCCGCGGGGTGCTCGAGGTGGAGACCCCGGTGCTGGGCCACGGCGGCAGCACCGACGTGCATCTGACCTCGCTGTGCACCGAGGCCACCACGCCGGCCGGCCGTGAGCGACTCTGGCTGCAGACCTCGCCGGAATTCCACATGAAGCGGCTGCTGGCCGCCGGCAGCGGCCCCATCTTCCAGCTGGCGCGCAGTTTCCGCGACGGCGAGGTGGGGCGGCGCCACAATCTCGAATTCACCATGCTGGAGTGGTACCGGCCGGGGTTCGCCCTCGACGAGCTGATCGAGGAGACCGCCGAGCTGATCCGTGCCGTGCTGGGGCGAGAGCCGGGCCCGTTGCGGCGGCGTCGCTACCGCGAGCTGTTCCGCGAGGCGCTGGGGCGCGACCCGTTCACGACCCCGCTCGCCGAACTGCAGCGGCTGGCCGGCGACGCGGGTGGGCTCGAGATGGGCGATGCCCCCCGCGACAGCTGCCTGGACCTGCTGATGAGCCTTGCCATCGAGCCGACCCTCGGCCGGGGCGGGCTGGACGTGGTGGTGGACTACCCGGCGAGCCAGGCGGCCCTGGCCCGGCGCCATCGCGACCCGGAGGATGGCGAGTGGGTGGCGTCGCGTTTCGAGGTCTACCTGGGCGGGCTGGAACTCGCCAACGGTTACGACGAGCTCACCGATGCCCGGGAGCAGCGCGCCCGCTTCGCCGAGGACAACGCCGCCCGCCATCGGCTGGGCCTGCCCGAGGTGGATGTCGACGAGCGGCTGCTGACGGCGCTTGCGCACGGCATGCCGGCCGGCAGCGGGGTGGCCCTGGGCATCGACCGGCTGGTCCAGCTGGCGCTGGGCAAGGCCGGCGTGGCGGAGGTGATGGCCTTCGCCACGCCGCGTTGCTAGCCCTCGCAGGGGGGCAGACTACCGAGCGACTGCCCCATCCGCACCTTGGCGCCGGGGTCGAGATCGGCGAAGGTGGCCGATTCGGCGAAGCCCATCACCACGGTGGAGCCGAGCTTGAAGCGGCCCATCTCCTCGCCCCTCGCGAGCCGCACCGGGGTGTCGAAGCGGATGCGCCGCACCTCGCCGGAGAGCGGCGTGATCTGTCCGGCCCACACCGTCTCGATGGCGGCGACGATCATCGCGCCGACCAATACCACCGCCATGGGCCCATACTCGGTGTCGAAGTGGCACACCAGGCGCTCGTTGCGGGCGAAGAGGTTGGGCACGTGCTCGGTGGTGGCGGCGTTCACCGAGAACAGCCGGCCCGGTACATAGACCATCTCGGTCAGGGAGCCGGCCAGTGGCATGTGCACCCGGTGGTAGTCCCGCGGCGAGAGATAGACGGTGGCGAAGCTGCCGCCCAGGTAGCGCCTGGCCGCTTCGCCGTCGCCGCCGAAGAGCTCCATGGCCGAGAAGCGGTGCCCCTTGGCCTGGAACAGCTGGCCGGCCTCGATGGCGCCGAACTGCGAGAGGGTGCCGTCGGCGGGGCTGACCACGCCCTCGCCGAGGGGGCGGGCCTCCGGCTTGAGCTCGCGGGTGAAGAAGTCGTTGAAGGTGGCATAGGCGGTCGGGTCGGGCTCGGCGGCCTCGGTCATGTCGACCTTGAACTGCTTGATGAAGGCGCGGACCAGGACGTTCTTCAGCCACGGCAGGCGGCATTCGGCGAACCGGCCCACCAGCCGCGAGAGCAGGTGGTGGGGCAGGGGGTACTGGATCAGGGCGAAGAGCTTGGCAAGTGACAAGACAGGGATTCTCTTGAACTGAATTCGGACCGGGGTGAGCTTGCAGGTTCACCCCATGGTTGGTTGATGGACAGACAGCGGCGCAGGGACGAGGCCGCTTCCGTAGGCACCGATGGCCGGCTTGATCCCGGCGCCGAGGGCTACACCGGCGCTGGTGAATACGCCTCCCCATCGGCAGGCCGCATGGTGCCTCCTCTTCTTCGGGCCTATTTCTCGATCGGCGTATCGTCGCGGTTGCCCCACTCCTTCCAGGAGCCGGCATAGCCACGGATCTTCTCGAAGCCCAGTGCCTTGCCCACCAGCCAGGTGAAGCCGCTGCGGTGGTGGCTCTGGCAGTGGGTGACCACCTCCATGTCCGGGGTCAGGCCCAGGGCCTCGAGCTCGGTGATCAGCTCGGCATAGTCGCGGATGCGCAGGGCGCGCTCACGGTCCATGGCCTCGGTCCACTCCATGTTGACCGCGCCGGGGATATGGCCGAGGTGCCTGTTGTCGCCCTTCTCGCCGTCGTACTCGGCCCGTGAGCGGGCGTCCCAGACGGCGAAGCCCTTCTCGCCCAGGCGCTCCATGATCTCGAGGCGATCGATGGCCACCTCGGGATGCAGGATCTCGGCCTCGTAGTCGCTGGGCGCGGGGGCGTGGGGCTCGGTGGAGACCGGCAGCCCGGCCTCCCGCCAGGCGTGGATGCCGCCGTTGAGGTAGGAGTAGCGGGTGTGGCCGATCAGCTCCAGGGTCCAGAGCAGGCGTCCGGCCCAGCCGCCGCCCTCGTCGTCGTAGGCGACCACATGGGTGTCGCGGGTCAGGCCGAGCGAGGAGAACAGCCGCGAGAGCGCCTCGGTGGAGGGCACCTTGCAGGGCACCTCCCCCTCGCCGCTCAGCAGCAGGCGATGATCCAGGAAGACGGCGCCGGGCACATGGCCCTGGCCATAGCTCTCGGCCTTGAGCGGCACGTCGATGATCAGCAGCGACGGCTCGTCCAGGTGTTCGGCGAGCCGCTCGGGCTCGACGATCAGCGGCAACAGGTTGTCTTCTGAACTCATGGCACTCTCTCCTAACCTCAGGCCCGAATCGGGGGCGTCGACGTTGACGTTCTTGTCTCAGCTCTCGTCGAGAGTGTCGACGATGCGTCGATAGCTGGCAAAGCGTTCGGGGTGGATCTCGCCGCGCTCCACGGCCGCCAGCAGGGCACAACCCGGCTCATGGCGGTGGCGGCAATCGCGGAAACGGCAGCGACCCAGATGGTCGTGGAACTCGATGAAGCCCTCGGCGACCTGCTGTTCGTCCAGGTGGACCAGGCCGAACTCGCGGATCCCCGGCGAGTCGATCAGTTCGCCACCAGCGGAGGCGGGCAGCCGGTAGAGGCGCGCCGTGGTGGTGGTGTGGGTGCCCTTGCGCGAGTCCTTCGACAGTGCGCCGATGCGAAGTTCCTCGTCCGGCAGCAGACGATCGATCAGCGAGGACTTGCCCACCCCGCTCTGGCCGACGAACACCGAGGTGCGACCGGCCAGCCGGGCGAGCAGGGCCGCCAGGCCACCCTCGCGCGCCGTGGTGGTGGTCACCACCGGGTAGCCCAGCGCCTCGTAACGGCCGAGCAGCTCGCGCAGCTCGCCACCGTCCTCCGGCAGCAGGTCGATCTTGTTGAGCACCAGCACCGGGGCGATGCCGGTGGCCTCGGCGGCCACCAGATAGCGGTCGATCAGGTTGGCGTGGGGCGCCGGTTCCACGGCGAAGACGATCAGGATCTGGTCGATGTTGGCCGCCACCGGCTTGAGCTGGCCGCGGGCGTCGGGGCGTTCGAGCACGTTGTCGCGTTCGGCCCTCGCCACCACCACGCCGCTGCCGTCCCGGGCGGCGCGCCAGATCACCCGGTCGCCGGTGACCAGCCCCTCGAGGTTGGCGCGCAGATGGCAGCGCACGGCATCGCCACCACCTTCGGGAGCGACGTCCAGGGTGCGGCCGAAGTGGGCGATCACCCGGCCCCGCTGCTCGGGGCCATATTCACCGGCGGCCAGCCTGTCGGCGTCCCGGGCGTCGAGCTGCTCGGCGCGCCGGGCGCGCTCGGCCTGGATCTTCTCGATGCGCCAGCGCTGCTGGCGGCTCAACTTGCGTTTGCTCATGGGGGCCCGAAGCTCGGTACAATGGCGGTATTGTACTCACCCAGGGTGCCCGCTGTCGTCAACCATGCCGCAGCGCCGCCCAGCAAGGAACCCCCCGCATGTCCGAGACGAGCGAAAAGCGTGACCCGCGCAAGCAGCGCCTGGTGTGGATCGACCTGGAGATGACCGGCCTCGACCCGAACCGCGAGCGCATCATCGAGATCGCCACCCTGGTCACCGACAACGACCTCAACCTGGTGGCCGAGGGGCCGGTGATCGCCGTGCACCAGCCCGCTGGCCTGCTCGATGCCATGGACGACTGGAACCAGAAGACCCATGGCGAGTCGGGCCTGGCCGAGCGGGTCAAGGAGAGCACGACCGACACCGCCGAGGCGGAGCGCCGCACCCTCGAGTTCCTGCGCGAGCACGTCGAGCCAGGCACCTCGCCGATGTGCGGCAACAGCGTGCACCAGGATCGTCGCTTCCTGGAGCGCGAGATGCCGGAGCTGCTGGCGTTCTTCCACTACCGCAACCTCGACGTCTCGACGCTGAAGGAACTGGCCAAGCGCTGGAACCCGGGTGCCCTGGCGGGCTTCAGCAAGCGCAACGCGCACCTGGCGCTGGACGACATCCGCGAGTCGATCGCCGAGCTGGCCCACTACCGCACTACTTTCCTGCGGCTGGCGGGCAGCGAGCGCGACGAGGAGGAGTAGCCCCTTCAGGCCAGCGCCAAGCGGTTGGTTGCCAGCGCTGGCGGTCCCCTTGGGGTCAGACCCCGGCGGCGTCGAATCCGCTCGCAAGGCGCACCATGACGGGCTTCGTGACTTGGCTGGGGTCTGACCCCAAAGGGGCCATGCCGCCGACATGGGAAGACCGGTACCGCAGCAGCAGGTCGACAGGCTCTTGAGCCGGGACATCATCCTGCGGCGCTAGGCGCTGGCGATCAGCCGCCGGCGCTTCTGCCGCTGGCGGGCGAGCGCCCAGCGCACGTGCTCGCGCACCAGGTCGGAGGGGTAGGGCAGGCGGGCCATCAGCGCGGCTTCCACCGCCTCGCTCCAGGGCGCGTTGCCGAGCCCCACCGCCAGGTTGCGCAGCCAGCGTTCGTAGCCGATGCGGCGGATGGGGCTGCCGGCGGTCTTGTCGAGGAACTCCTCCTCGCCCCAGGCGAACAGTGACACCAGGCTGGCTCGGTCGAGGTCATGGCGGGGGGCGAAGTCGGCCTCGCGGGTCACGCGGGTGAAGCGGGTGAAGGGGCAGACCAGCTGGCAGTCGTCGCAGCCGAACACCCGGTTGCCCATGGCCTCGCGGTAGCGCTCGGGAATGGCGCCGAACAGCTCGATGGTGAGATACGAGATGCAGGCCCGGGAGTCGACCACGCGATCCTCGACGATGGCCCCGGTGGGGCAGGCGGTGCGACAGGCGCTGCAGCTGCCGCAGTGGTCGCCCTCGAAGGGCTCGTCCACCGGCAGCGGCAGGTCGGTGTAGAGCTCGCCGAGGAAGAACAGCGAACCGGCCCTGGGGTTGAGCAGCATGGCGTTCTTGCCGAACCAGCCGAGCCCCGCCTTGCGCGCCAGCGCCCGTTCCATCACCGGGGCGGAGTCGACGAAGGCGCGGTAGCCGAAGGGGCCCACCTCGGCCTCGATCCGCTGCGCCAGGCTGGCCAGGCGCTTGCGCATCAGCTTGTGATAGTCGCGCCCCGTGGCGTAGCGGGAGACATAGGCGATCTCCGGCCGGCCGAGCACCTTGGCGGTCTCCACCTCGGCGGGCAGGTAGTCCAGGCGCACGCTGATCACGCGGAGGGTGCCGGGCACCAGCTCGGCGGGGCGGGTGCGCTTGCTGCCGTGCTTTTCCATGAAGCCCATCTCGCCGTGGTGGCCGGCGGCCAGCCAGCGCTTCAGGCGCTGTTCGTCCTCGGCCAGGTCGGTGTCGGTGATGCCCACCTGCTGGAAGCCGAGCTCACGCCCCCAGGTCCTGATCCGGTCGGCCAGGGCCTGGAGGTCGGGCGGGGTGTCGGGAATCGGCGCCAGGGCACTCATGATCGAGAAACCGTGATTGGTGAAAAGAATGAGCAAGAACGGGCCCCGGCGCTCATTCTGCTGCCGGGGGACTTGGCGCGAGGCGTGAAGCACTTACACTCCATGGTAAAGCATCACGTTCAGGGGAGACACCGGATGTCCATCGAGTCGTTCGATCATCGAGAGTGTCGCGGTCGCCCGCTCTACCGCGCCGACCAGGTGCGTGAGCTCGACCGGCGCACCATCGCCGCGGGGGTCGACGGCTTCGCCCTGATGCAGCGGGCGGGCATGGCCGCCTGGCAGAGCCTCAAGGCGCGCTGGCCCGGGGCCGGCGCAATCACCGTGCTGTGCGGCGGCGGCAACAACGGTGGCGACGGCCATGTGCTGGCGGCCCTGGCCGCCGCCGAGGGCCTGGTGGTGCAGCGCATCCTGCTCAAGACGGTGGATGACCTGACCGGCGATGCCCGGCGCGCCGCCGAGATGGCGAGCGCCGCCGGCGTGGGCGTCGAGCCCTGGCGGCCGGGCCTGACCCTGCGCGGCGAACTGGTGGTCGATGCCCTGCTCGGCACCGGCCTGGGCGGGGAGGTGCGCGGTGACATCCGTGACGCCATCGCCGCCGTCAACGAGAGCGGGTTGCCGGTGCTCGCCATCGATATTCCCTCGGGGCTGCATGCCGATACCGGTGCGGTGCTCGGTGCCGCGGTGCGGGCGACCCGGACGGTGACCTTCATCGGCGACAAGCTCGGCCTGCATACCGGGGCGGCGCCGGCCCATGTCGGCGAGCTGGACTTCCGAGCCCTGGGGGTCGATGCCGAGGCCCAGGCGGACCTCCTGCCCGCGGCCCGCCGGCTCGACGCCGGGCTGATTGGCGCCTGGCTCGTGCCGCGGGAGCGCAACGCCCACAAGGGCGAATTCGGCCACGCCCTGATCCTCGGCGGGGCGCCCGGCTTCGGCGGCGCGGCGCTGCTCGCCGCCGAGGCCTGCGTCCGGCTGGGGGCCGGCAAGGTCAGCCTGGCCACGGCCCCGGCGCATGTCACGGCGAGCCTGGTCCGTCGGCCCGAGGTGATGGTGCACGGCGTGCGCGGCGCGGCCGACCTCGGGGACTTGCCCGGGCTGGCCGACGTGCTGGTGGTCGGCCCCGGGCTGGGGCAGGGCAGCTGGGGACAGGGCATGCTGCAGGCCGCCCTGCAGGCCGCCCTGCAGGCCGGCAAGCCGCTGGTGGTGGATGCCGACGGCCTCAACCTGCTGGCGACGCGCTGGTCGGGCGAGCGCCGCGATGACTGGATCCTGACCCCGCACCCCGGCGAGGCGGCGCGCCTGCTGGGCATCAGCGCAGCAGCGGTCGAGGCCGACCGGCCGGCGGCGGCTTTCGAGCTACAGCGCCGCCGCGGCGGGGTGGTGGTGCTCAAGGGCGCCGGCACCCTGGTGGCCGGGCCGGCGGGGCTCGCCGTCTGTCCCTTCGGCAACCCGGGGATGGCCAGTGGCGGCATGGGCGATGCGCTCTCGGGAATTCTCGGCGGCCTGCTCGCCCAGGGCCTGCCCCTGGAGACGGTCGCCCGGTTGGGGGTGCTGGTGCACGCCCTGGCCGCCGACATGGCGGCCGGCGACATCGGCGAGCGTGGTCTGCTGGCCGGTGATCTGGCATCCTATGCGCAATTGTTGATCAACCCCGGGACTGGCGATGACCATGCAGCTGCGACTCGATGACGAAGACCGCCAGGTCGCCTTCGGCGAGTGCCTGGGGCGGGCACTGCGGGGGCACGGCCGGGTACATCTGGAGGGCGAGCTGGGCGCCGGCAAGACCACCCTGGCCCGCGGCATCCTGCGGGCCCATGGACACCGGGGCGCAGTGAAGAGCCCCACCTATACCCTGGTGGAGCCCTATGAGCTCAGCGGGGCGCGCATCCACCACTTCGACCTCTACCGCCTCGGCGACCCCGAGGAGTTGGAGTTCATCGGTGGTCGCGACCTGCTGGCCGAGGAGGCGCTCTGCCTCATCGAATGGCCCGAGCGTGGCGAGGGCTGGCTGCCGACGCCCGACCTGGTGGTGACCCTGGCGCTGGCCGGCACGGGCCGCGAGGCGCGGCTCGAGGCCTTCAGCGACCATGGCCGCCGGGTTCTGGAACGGCTGGCCGCCGCCCCGGAGTGGCAGGGTGACAGGAGCTTCGTCGACATGGAGGGTGGGGCGGCGCCATGAGGAAGGTTTCGTTCGGTCGCCGTCTGCTGTCGGTGGCGCTATTGATGCTGTCCTGGCTGGCGGCCGGTGTCGCCGGTGCCGGCCAGGTCGAGAACATTCGCCTGTGGGCCGCCCCGGACCATGCCAGGTTGGTCTTCGATCTCTCCGCCGCCTCCCGGGCCAATGTCTTCTCCCTGGACAATCCCCGACGCCTGGTGATCGACCTGGATGACAGCCGCCTCGAGGCCGACGTCGACCGGCTCGAGCTCTCCGGCAGCGCCATCAGCCGGGTGCGTACCGGCGTTCGCGACGGCCAGGGCCTGCGGGTGGTGCTCGAGCTCGAGCGCGAGGTGGAGCCGCGCCACTTCACCCTGGAGCCCAACGACCAGTATGGGCACCGCCTGGTGGTAGACCTGGAGTATCCGGGCGAAAGCGCCGTGGAGGACCCCATCGACCCCATCGAAGCGATGATCCGTGAGCAGGAGATCGTCGCCAACCGCGCCCGGGTCGGCGCCGGTGGCACCGAGGTGGCGTCGGAACCGGCGGTGACCCTGCAGCAGGCCCAGCCCCATCCCCGGCGCGACATCATCATCGCCATCGACCCCGGACACGGCGGCGAGGACCCGGGGGCCATCGGCCCCAGCGGCGTTCGCGAGAAGGACGTGGTGATGGAGATCGCCCGTCGGCTGCAGACGCTGGTCAACGAGGCCGAGGGCTTCCGCGCGGTGATGATCCGCGACGGCGACTACTATGTCGGCCTGCGCCAGCGCACCCGCATCGCCCGCGAGCAGAAGGCCGACTTCTTCGTCTCGATCCACGCCGACGCCTTCAACAGCCCGCGGCCCAACGGCAGCTCCGTCTACGCCCTGTCACAGCGCGGCGCCACCTCGGAGACCGCCCAGTGGCTGGCGGCCAGCGAGAACCGCGCCGACCTGATCGGCGGGGTGGACGGCAACCTCTCCCTGGAGGACAAGGACGAGGTGCTGCGCGGCGTGCTGCTCGACCTGACCATGACCGCGACCCTCAACGACTCCCTGACCATCGGCGGGCAGGTGCTCGACCAGCTGGGGCGGATCAACCGGCTGCACAAGTCGCGGGTGGAGCAGGCCGGCTTCATGGTGCTGAAGTCGCCGGACATTCCCTCGCTGCTGATCGAGACCGGCTTCATCTCCAACCCGGACGAGGAGCGCCGCCTGCGCGACGCCTCCCACCAGCAGGGCCTGGCCCGGGCGATCTTCGGTGGCCTGCGTGACCACTTCCAGCGCAATCCGCCCCCGGCCAGCCTGCTGGCCTGGCAGCGCGACCAGAATCGCAGCACCGACGGCAACGAGTACCGGATCCGGCCCGGTGATACCCTCTCCGAGATCGCCGCCCGGCACGGCGTACCGGTGGCCCAGCTGAAGCAGGCCAACGAACTCAACGGTGACGTGATCCGGGTCGGACAGCTGATCCGGATCCCCCGTTCTTGAGCTCCGGGCCTCGAGCTTCGGGCTTCGAGCAGGGGTTGGCTCGTGGCTCGCGGCTCGTAGCCCGCAGCTCGTCTTGAGGAGCGATATGACAGAGCAGCGACGCATCAGGGTCCTCGACCCGCGGCTGGCCAACCAGATCGCCGCCGGCGAGGTGGTCGAACGTCCCGCCTCGGTGGTCAAGGAGCTGGTGGAGAACGCCATCGACGCCGGCAGCCGCCGCATCGAGGTCGAGTTGGAGAATGGCGGCACGCGCTCGATCCGCGTGCGCGACGACGGCAGCGGCATCGGCGAGGAGGACCTGCCGCTCTCCCTGTCGCGCCATGCCACCAGCAAGATCGCCTCCCTCGAGGAACTCGAGGGCGTGGCGAGCCTGGGCTTTCGCGGCGAGGCGCTGGCCTCGATCAGCTCGGTATCGCGGCTCGAGCTGATCTCCAATATCGATGACGACCCCCGTGAGGGCTGGCGGGTGGTGGCCGAGGGGCGCCAGATGGAGCCCCGGGTCTCCCCGGCACCCCACCCCCGTGGCACCTCGGTGACGGTGCGCGACCTCTTCTTCAATACCCCGGCCCGCCGCAAGTTCCTGCGCACCGAGAAGACCGAGTTCGGCCACGTGGAGGAGGCCTTCCGTCGCCAGGCCCTGTCGCGCTTCGACATCGGCTGGGTGCTGCGCCACAACCAGAAGACCCTCCACCAGCTGCGTCCCGGTGATGACATGGTCGCCCGCGAGCGGCGCATCGCCGCCCTGCTCGGTCGCGCCTTCCTCGACAATGCCCTGCACCTGGACCTCGAGACCGGCGGCCTGCGCCTGTGGGGCTGGGTGGGCCTGCCCACCCACTCCCGGGCCCAGGCCGACCAGCAGTACTTCTTCGTCAACGGCCGGGTGGTGCGCGACCGCCTGGTGGCCCACGCCATCCGCCAGGCCTATCGCGACGTGCTCTTCCACGGTCGCCATCCGGTCTTCGTGCTCTACCTCGAGGTCGACCCCCTGGTGGTGGATGTCAACGTGCACCCCACCAAGCACGAGGTGCGCTTCCGCGACGGTCGCATGGTCCACGACTTCCTCTTTTCCAGCCTGCACCGTGCCCTGGGCGAGGCCCGCGCCGGCGGCCCTGAGGTGGCGGAGGACGCGGCGCGGGCCGAGCCCGCCGCCGCGTCGGCCGGCGTCGGCGAGGGGGTCGGCGAGAGCCCCGGGCGCTGGCAGCAGCAGCCCATGGCACTGCACGGGCGTGACGACGTGGGTGATGGGGCCCGTGATAGAGTGACGCCCGACCGGGTCCGCGCCTTCATGGACGGCTATCGGGCACTGCACCCCGGCCACGAGGAGCAGCTGCTGACACCGCAGCCGGCCGCCCCCGGGGCGGGCGGCACCGCCGCCGGCGTGGCCCTGCGCGAGCGCCAGGTTCCCACCGGGGTGGCGGCGAGGGCGGAGGTCTCGCGCCCGGCGCTGCCCGAAGAGGACGCCACCCGGGCGCCCCCCCTCGGCTACGCCATCGCCCAACTTCACGGGATCTACATCCTGTCCCAGACCGAGCGCGGCCTGATCGTGGTGGACATGCATGCCGCCCACGAGCGCATCGTCTACGAGCGCATGAAGACCCAGGTGCACGGCGGCGAGCTGGAGGCCCAGCCGCTGCTGGTGCCGGTGTCCCTGGCGGCGAGCGCCGCCGAGGTGGCCACCGCCGAGGCCGAGCGCGAGGCCTTCGTCCGGCTCGGCGTCGAGCTCGATGTGGCCGGCCCCGAGACCCTGCTGGTGCGCCAGCTGCCGGTGCTGCTGGCGGATGCCGATGTGGAGCCACTGATCCGCGGGATGCTGGCGGATCTCGAGCGCTACGGTCGTTCCGACCGCCTCGAGGCACACATCAACGAGCTGCTCGCCACCATGGCCTGTCACGGCAGCGTGCGCGCCAACCGTCGCCTGACGCTGGAGGAGATGAACGCCCTGCTGCGCGACATGGAACGCACCGAGCGCAGCGGCCAGTGCAACCATGGCCGCCCGACCTGGGCCGAGATGAGCCTCAAGGAACTGGATCGACTGTTCCTGCGCGGACAGTAAGTCACCGTTAAAAGACTGGCCTTGGAAACTTGCGTGAGGGGCGCCGGGGGCTGGCCGGCGCGAAGGTCATTCGCCAGGGAAGGCGAATAATGTAGCGCCCAGGGAGGGGTTCACAGCGCCTTCGCAAAGGCCTGTCCCCGGGAAAGCCCCGTTCACCATGCGTTGTGAGATGAGTTCCAGTATCGACCCCAAAGGGAGCGTCAGCGCTGGAGAGTTGCCGCCAATCGCAGGCCTACTGCGCAGGTGGCAAACGTAGCAGTATCAGGAGATCACGTGAGCGATTCCCGCCCCCCCGCCATCCTGCTGATGGGGCCCACCGCCGCCGGGAAGACCGACCTGGCCATCGAACTCCACGAGCGCCTCGGCCTGGAGCTGATCAGCGTCGACTCGGCCATGGTCTATCGTGGCATGGACATTGGCAGCGCCAAGCCCAGTGCCTCCGAGCTCGCGCGGGCGCCACATCGGCTGATCGATATCCGCGACCCGGCCGATCCCTATTCGGCGGCCGACTTCCGCGAGGACGCCCTGCGCGAGATGCGTCGGATCAGCGCAGCCGGCGGGGTGCCGCTGCTGGTGGGGGGCACCATGATGTACCTCCGGCAACTGCTCTTCGGGGTGGCCAACCTGCCCTCGTCGGACCCGGCGGTGCGCGCCGAGCTGGAGCGTGACGTCGAGCGGGGCGGACTCGCCGCGCTGCACGCGGAACTCGCCCGGGTCGATCCGGCCTCCGCGGCGCGCATCCATCCCAACGACCCGCAGCGGCTGATGCGCGCGCTGGAGGTCTACCGCCTGAGTGGGCAGACCCTCTCCGAGCTGTGGCAGGCCCAGCGCCCGGAAACCTTCCCCTGGCGTGTGCTGTCGATAGGGCTGACACCCTTCGACCGTCGGGAGCTGCACGCGCGCATCGAGGCCCGCTTCGAGCAGATGCTCGCCGCGGGCCTGGTCGGGGAGGTGGCGGCGCTGCGGGCCCGTGGCGACCTGCACGCCGAGCTGCCGTCGATGAAGAGCGTGGGCTATCGTCAGACCTGGTCATTTCTCGATGGCGAATACGATCGGGAGGCGCTGCGCCACCGCGGCATCGTCGCCACCCGCCAGCTGGCCAAGCGCCAGTTGACCTGGATGCGCGGCTGGGCCGGGCTGCACTGGGTGGACAGCCTGGGCCCCGACCCCAGGGGCGAAGTGCTGAAACTCGTGCGCGAATTCGGCAGTTAGCGTAAGATAATCCTTTCGAGTGGCCGGGTGACCAGGCCCCTTCGGGTAACAGTCAAGGCGCCGACTGGCTTGCGGCGTGACCGAGCATAACATCAACCCCCAGAGACAATTCAGGGAGAGCAACATGTCCAAAGGGCAGTCCCTTCAAGACCCGTACCTGAACATCCTCCGCAAGGAGCGCATTCCGGTATCGATTTTCCTGGTCAACGGCATCAAGCTTCAGGGACAGATCGAATCCTTCGACCAGTTCGTCATCCTGCTGCGCAACACCGTCAGCCAGATGGTCTACAAGCACGCCATCTCCACCGTGGTGCCGTCGCGCAATGTGCGCCTGCCGGTCCAGGACCCTGCCGCGCAGCCGGAAAACAATGCGTGAGGTATTGATTGTTTTTTGAACGTCCCGACGCCGGTGAAACGGCGGTACTCGTCCATGTGGATTTCCAGGACGAACAGGAGCGCGAGGACCCGGGCGAGTTCCTCGAGCTGGTGCGCTCCGCCGGCGCGGAGCCGGCCACGCTACTCACCGGCAGCCGACACCGGCCCGATTCGCGAACCTTCGTGGGATCGGGCAAAGTGGAGGAGCTGCGCGAGGCGATGGTCGTCCACGACGCCGAGCTGGTGATCTTCAACCATGCCCTGAGCCCCTCCCAGGAGCGCAACCTCGAGCGTGAGCTCAAGTGTCGCGTGCTCGACCGTACCGGGCTGATCCTCGACATCTTCGCCCAGCGGGCCCGGACCCATGAGGGCAAGCTGCAGGTGGAGCTGGCCCAGCTCGAGTACATGTCGACGCGCCTGGTGCGGGGCTGGACCCACCTGGAGCGCCAGAAGGGCGGTATCGGCCTGCGCGGTCCGGGGGAGACCCAGCTCGAGACCGACCGTCGCCTGCTGCGTGCGCGCATCAAGGCGATCCACAAGCGGCTCGACAGGGTGCGCAGCCAGCGCACCCAGAATCGCCGTGCCCGGTCCCGGGCCGAGATTCCCAGCGTCTCGCTGGTCGGCTACACCAACGCCGGCAAGTCAACGCTGTTCAACGCCCTCACCGAGGCGGAGGTCTATGCGGCCGACCAGCTCTTCGCTACCCTCGATCCGACCCTGCGTCGTCTCGAGGTCGTGGACGTGGGGCCGGTGGTGCTGGCCGATACCGTGGGTTTCATCCGGCATCTGCCACACAAGCTGGTCGAGGCATTTCGTGCCACCCTGCAGGAGGCCGCCGAGGCGACCCTGCTGGTGCACGTGATCGATGCCGCCGATCCCGATCGTGACCTCAACGTGACCCAGGTCGAGACGGTGCTCGACGAGATCGGCGCCCTGGACGTGCCGATGCTCAAGGTGATGAACAAGATCGACCTGCTCGACAGTGCCCCGCGCATCGAACGCGACGGCGAGGGGTGCCCCGAGGTGGTCTGGCTCTCGGCCCGCGAGGGGCGTGGCCTGGAGCTGCTGGGCCAGGCGCTTTCCGAGCGCCTGGCCGAGGATGTGATCGACGTGCAGCTGACCCTGACGCCCGAGCAGGGCCGGTTGCGTGCCGGCCTGCACGAGCTGGGGGCGGTGCGCGAGGAGGCCTTCGACGATCGGGGGCATATCCTGCTCGAGGTGCGGCTGCCGCGGCGCGACTTCCTGCAGTTGATGGCGCGCCTCGGTGAGCGCCCCGACGACTACCTGCCAAGGGAACTGCAGGAGCGGCCCGTCTGGGAGGGTTGAACCAACGACGAACCGTGCCCCTGTCACGGCCATGGCGGGGACCCGCACGATAACGACAAGGTCGACAGGCGTCGCTCGAACGGCGCACACAGGATCGCAACCGATACCCGCCACGGAGCCGCTCTGGTGGCGGGAAGCAACGCATAGTGGAGAGGACGTATGGCCTGGAATGAGCCTGGTGGTGGCAACCAGCACGACCCCTGGAGTGGTGGTGGCCGACGCGGTGGCGGCGGCAATGGTGGGGGCGGTAATCGCGGTGGCAATCAGGGCCCCCCCGATCTCGACGAGGCCCTGAAGAAGTTTCAGGACAAGCTCAACAGCATGCTCGGGGGGCGTGGCAGCAGGCGCGGCGGCAGTGGTGGCAAGGGGGGCGGAGGCAAGCCGCGCAACGCCTTCACCCTGCCGGGCCTGCTGATCATCGTGGCCCTGGCGATCTGGGCGGCCACCGGCTTCTACCTGGTCGACCAGTCCGAGCGCGGCGTGGTGCTGCGTTTCGGCAAGTTCCAGGAAGTGGTCAACCCCGGGCTGCACTGGAACCCGCCGCTGATCGACGACGTGCGCATGGTCAACGTGACCCGGGTGCGCTCGCTGACCCAGACCCAATCGATGCTGACCCGCGACGAGAACATCGTCGAGGTCGAGATCTCGGCCCAGTACCAGGTCGCCGATCCCCGTGACTTCGTGCTCAACGTGCGCAACCCGCAGCTCTCCATCGAGAACGCCCTGGACTCCGCGCTGCGCCACGTGGTCGGCGGCACCGACATGATCGATATCCTGACCTCGGGGCGCGAGATCCTCGGCAGCTCCGTGCAGAGCCGCCTGCAGTCCTACCAGGACAGCTACGGCACCGGTATCCTGTTGCAGACCATCAACATCGAGTCGACCTCGGCGCCCGCCCAGGTGATCGATGCCTTCGACGACGTGATCCGGGCCCGCGAGGACCGCCAGCGGACCATCAACCAGGGCATGGCCTACGCCAACGGCCTCATTCCCGAGGCCCAGGGTCAGGCCCAGCGCCTGGTCGAGCAGGGGCAGGGCTATCGTGAGTCGGTGGTGGCCGAGGCCCGCGGCCAGGCCAACCGCTTCACGGCGCTGCTCGCCCAGTACCAGAACTCGCCGACCATCATGCGCGAGCGTCTCTACCTGGACACCATCGCCGAGATCTTCGGCAGCACGCCGAAGGTCCTGGTCGACGTGGCCGACGACAGCCCGCTGATGTACCTGCCGCTGGACCAGATGGGCAACGGCGGCGGCGAGCGGACCGCCGATGCCGAGCGCCGCGGCGAGGAGGGCGAGCTCGATCCGCGGGTGCTCGAGCGCCTGCGCGGCAGCCAATCATCGACCGGGAGCACCAACAGCAGTGGAATCCGCAGGGAGGGCCGCTAAATGATCAACAACCGTTCCCTGATCATCGTCGGCGGCCTGGCGGCTGCCGCCTGGCTGGCCAGCAACAGCCTCTACGTGGTCGACGAGACCGAGCGTGCGGTGAAGCTGCGCTTCGGTGAGATCGTCGAGGAGAACATCCAGCCGGGGCTGCACTTCAAGGTGCCGGTCACCCAGACGGTGCGCAAGTTCGACACCCGGGTGCTGACCCTGGATACCGACCCCAGCCGCTACCTGACCCTGGAGCAGAAGGCGGTGATCGTCGACTCCTACGTCAAGTGGCAGGTGGTCAACCCGACCCGCTACTACGAGGCCACCGCCGGCGACGAGATGATGGCAACGCGCCTGATCCAGCCGCGGGTCGACGAGAGCCTGCGTAACGAGTTCGGTCGCCTCGACCTGCAGCAGATCATCGCCGAGCGTCGGGACGACCTGATGACCGGCCCGGCCAACGACCTCGACGCCCTGATGCGCGAGGAACTGGGCGTGGCGATCGTCGACATCCGGGTCAAGCGTATCGACCTGCCCGAGGACGTCTCCTCGGCGGTCTATGATCGCATGCGCTCCGAGCGTGAGCGGGAGGCCCGCGAGTGGCGCGCCCAGGGCCAGGAGGAGGCCGAGCGCATCCGCGCCAACGCCGACCGTCGGCGGCAGGTGCTGCTGGCCCAGGCCACGGAGCGTTCCGAGACCCTGCGCGGTGAGGGGGACGCCGAGGCCGCGGCGATCTTCTCCGAGGCCTATTCGCAGGATCCGGAGTTCTTCGCCTTCTGGCGCAGCCTGAACGCCTATCGCAACAGCTTCTCGGGAGACGGCAACATGCTGGTGCTGGACCCCTCCAGCGACTTCTTCCAGTATCTCAAGAGCCCGACGAACCGGGGGCTCGAGGCTGATGCGCTGTTGCCGCCGGAGGAGTAGGGCGCCGGGAGAGGCCGGTTAGGCCCGCGCCCGGTGCTCGGACCGCCGCCATCACACGATGGCGGCAGTCTGCCCGGCAGGGTTCAACCGGGGCGCAAACGTGGTAGACTCCTCCAACCGGGCGTGGCCCGGTTTTTTTGTGGCCCCGTCCCCCTCCGCGCGAGCACCGCACGAGGCCGCTCGCCGGAGCATGTTTCCCTGGCCATTCATCGTGTTGCAGGACGAAAAGACATGACCATCGCTGACCGCTGGCTGCTGCCCGACGGCATGGACGAGGTACTGCCTCCCCAGGCGAGCCGCATGGAGGAGCTGCGCAGGGCGCTGCTCGATCTCTATCATCGCTGGGGCTACGATCAGGTGATGCCGCCACCGGTGGAGTTCCTCGACTCGCTGCTGACCGGTACCGGTACCGACCTGGACCTGCAGACCTTCAAGCTCACCGACCAGCTGACCGGCCGCATGATGGGGGTCAGCGCCGACGTCACCCCCCAGGTGGCGCGCATGGATGCCCACTCCATGCAGCGCCAGGGGCCGGTGCGCCTGTGCTACTGCACCAACGTGCTGCGGGCCAAGGCCGACCAGCACCAGGGGGGGCGCAGTCCGGTGCAGGTCGGGGTCGAGCTGTTCGGCCATGCCGGTCTCGAGGCCGACGTGGAGATCCTGCACCTGGCGCTGGCCAGCCTGGTCGCCGCCGGTGCCGACGAGATCCACCTGGCGCTCGGCCATATCGGCATCTACCGTAGCCTGGTACAGGCCGCCGAACTGGCGACCGAACAGGAGCGGGCGCTGTTCGAGGCGCTGGAGCTCAAGTCGCCGGGCGAGCTGGCGGCCCGGGTCGCCGAGTCCGTCCGCGACCCGGCCCTGGCCGGGATGTTCATGGCCCTGGGGCGCCTGCATGGCGGCCCCGAGGTGCTCGACGAGGCCCGCGAGGCCTTCGCCGAGGCGCCGGCGGCGGTGGGGGCGGCGCTGGACCAGCTGCGCGCCCTGCACCAGGGGGTCCAGGCCCAGCATCCCGAGGTCGAGCCCTACTTCGACCTGGCCGAGCTGCGCGGCTACCAGTACCACACCGGCATGATGTTCGCCGCCTACGTGCCCGGCTACGGCCAGGCCCTGGCCAAGGGCGGCCGTTATGACGATACCGGCCGTGCCTTCGGTCGCGCCCGGCCGGCCACCGGCTGCTCCATGGACCTCAAGCTGCTGGCCACCCTGGCGCTCGGCGAGCCGGCCCACGACGGCGTCTGGGCCCCGGCCGAGGGCGAGGGGCTGCGGGAGGCCATCGCCGCCCTGCGCGAGCGGGGCGAACGGGTCGTCCAGGCGCTGCCCGGCCAGCGCACCGGCCCCGGAGAGCACCGCTGCAACCGGCGGCTGGAGCGGATCGACGGCCGCTGGGAGCCGCGCTCCCTGTAGGTTTCACAACGGCGGGCCCGACCGGTACGCCGGTCATCGAGGACGGCCCTGGGCCTGACATGGGCGCGGCGCGGGCAGCGCGGCGCCGCAACGAGAGACGAGAGCACAATGGGCAAGAACGTAGTCGTACTGGGCACCCAGTGGGGTGACGAAGGCAAGGGCAAGGTGGTCGACCTGCTCACCGAATCCGCCTCCGCGGTGGTGCGCTTCCAGGGCGGGCACAATGCCGGTCACACCCTGGTCATCGACGGCGAGAAGACCGTCCTGCACCTGATCCCCTCCGGCATCCTGCGGCCCGACAAGACCTGCGTGATCGGCAACGGCGTGGTGCTGTCGCCGGAGGCGCTGATCAAGGAGATCCGCGAGCTGGAGGCCAAGAGCGTGCCGGTGCGCGAGCGCCTGCGCCTGTCGCCGGCCTGCCCGCTGATCCTGCCGTACCACGTGCGCCTGGACCAGGCCCGCGAGAAGGCCCGCGGCGTGGCCAAGATCGGCACCACCGGTCGTGGCATCGGTCCGGCCTACGAGGACAAGGTGGCCCGTCGCGGCCTGCGCCTGGGCGACATGCTGCACCGCGAGCGCTTCGCCTCCAAGCTCGGCGAGGTGCTCGACTACCACAACTTCGTGCTGGTCAACTACCACGGCGAGGCACCGGTGGACTTCCAGCAGGTGCTCGACGAGGCGATGGAGATGGCCGAGGAGCTGCGTCCCATGGTGTGCGACACCGTGGGCCTGGTCCACGACCTGCGACGGGCCGGCGAGAACATCCTCTTCGAGGGCGCCCAGGGCTCGCTGCTCGACATCGACCACGGCACCTATCCCTTCGTCACCAGTTCCAACACCACCGCCGGCGGTACCGCCACCGGCTCCGGCGTCGGGCCGCTCTACCTCGACTACGTGCTGGGCATCACCAAGGCCTACACCACCCGTGTCGGCTCCGGCCCCTTCCCCACGGAACTGTTCGACGAGCACGGCCGTCACCTGGCCGAGCGTGGCCACGAGTTCGGTGCCACCACCGGGCGGCCGCGTCGCTGCGGCTGGTTCGACGCCGTGGCCCTGCGCCATGCGGTGCAGATCAACTCGGTCTCCGGCATCTGCCTGACCAAGCTCGATGTGCTCGACGGGCTGGAGAACATCCGCGTCTGCGTCGGCTATCGCAGCAAGGACGGCGAGGTCCTCGACACCCCGGTGGACTCCGAAGGCTACGAGGCCCTCGAGCCGCTCTACGAGGACCTGCCGGGCTGGAGCGAGTCGACCCTGGGCGCCAAGCGCGTCGAGGACCTGCCGGCCAACGCCCGCGCCTACATCAGCTTCCTCGAGGAGAAGGTGGGCACGTCCATCGACATCATCTCCACCGGCCCGGACCGCAACGAGACGATCGTGCTGCGCAACCCCTTCGACGGCTGAACGCGCCCCGGGGCCTGGCCCCGTGACGTGCCCCCCCTTCAGCGCAAGGCCGGCATCCAGTGCCGGCCTTGCGCGTTTGCGGTGGGCGTGTGCCGCGAGGCAGGATCACTCGGCCGCGGCGATATCGTCCGAGAGCAGGTCGTGGAGGGTCTCCAGGGCGATGTCGCTGTCGCCCTCCATGACCTCGTCGAGCCACAGCAGCGCCTGCTCGCGGTTGGCGTTCTCCAGGCCGTGGGCCGACAGGTAGGCCTCGGCCAGGGCCAGCCGGGCGCTGGCGTGGCCCTGGTGGGCGGCCTGCAGCAGGTAGTCGGCCCCGCGACGGGAATCGCGCTCGAGCAGTTCGCCGCGCAGGTACTCGCGGCCCAGGGTCGCCTGGGCGCCAGCATGGCCCGCCTCGGCGGCCTCCTGCAGCAGGGTCAGGCCCCGGTCGACATCCTGCGGCATGCCGTCTTCGCCGCGCAGCAGCACGCGACCCAGGTTGGCGCGGGAGGAGAGATCGCCGCTCTCCACCGCCCGGGTCAGCCACTCCTCGGCCTGGTCCGGGTCGGCCTCGACACCCTTGCCCTCCAGATAGGCCTGGCCGAGCAGCTGAGCGGCGTGGGGATTGCCCGCCTCGGCGGCGTGACGCAGGTAGGCGAGGCCCTGTTCGGCGTCGACCTCGCCGTGCTCGCCGGTGAGGTAGGCGCGTCCCAGGGCGAGGCGGGCGCCCTGGTGGCCGGCATCGGCCGCGCCCTGCAGCAGCTGCATGCCGCGCTGGGGGTCGCTGTCGAGCAGCATCTCGCCGAAGTCGGCCCTGGCGCCGGCATGGCCGGCGTTGGCGGCGCGCTCGAGCCAGGCCCGGGCATACTCGCGGTTCTGCTCGACCCCTTCGCCGTGGAGAAAGGCGCGCCCCAGGTCGGCCATGGCGCCGGGGTGACCGTCCTCGGCGGCCTCGACCAGGGCGCGGATATCCCCCTGGGCACCGCGATCCCGGTTGAGCCGGGTCAGGGCCTCGTCGGCGGAGGCGTGCCCGGCATCCCGGGCCCGGGTCAGCCAGCGGGAGGCGGCGTCGAGGTCCTGCGGCAGCCCCTGGCCTTCGCGGTAGGCGCGCCCCAGCACCACCATGGCATAGGCGTCGCCCTGGTGGGCCGCCTGCTCGAGCAGCTCCAGCCCGCGGCCGGGGTGCTCCTCGAGTGGCCCGGCGAGGTAGGCCTCGCCGAGCGTGGTCATGGCGCTGGTATCGCCGGCCTCCACCGCCGCCTGGAGCAGCTCCTCGCCACGGCTGGGGTGGAAGGGCACCACCTCGCCCTCGAGATGGGCCTCGCCGAGCAGGCGCAGGGCGCCGCTCTGGCCTCGTTCGGCGGCCTCCCTCAGCAGTTCCTCGGCCCGACGGCCGTCGGCGGGCACGCCCCGCCCCTCGAGATAGGCGGCACCGAGCTGCTCGGTGGCCCAGGGGTGGCCCAGTTCGTGGCCACGTTCCAGGTACTCCATGGCCAGGTAGGGCTGGCTCGGTACGAGCTCATCGCCGAGGTAGATGTCCCCGAGATACGCCAGGGCCAGCGGGTCATCCTGCTCGGCGCCCCGTTCGAGCAGCTCGATGCCACGTCTGACGTCGGGAGAGGGGCGCATCGCCGTGTCGGCAAGGGAGCCGGTCGCGTCGTTGCCGGTGTCGCCATCCAGACGGTCCGGCCCCATGAGATTGCTCCGTTCGCCGGCTTCATCGATCAGTGCCGCACCGAGGACCACCATGGCATCCACCGAGCCGGCCTCGATGGCACGGGTCAGCCAGCGCTCGGCCTCGCCTCGCTGGGTCGGTCCCACTTCCGGGTCGAGCAGCAGCCGGCCCAGCTGCGTCATGGCGTCCACATCACCACGGTTGGCCGCCTCTTCGAGCAGCTGCCTGCCTCGCTGAGGGTCGCTCTCCATCATGGCTCTGCCGGCCTGGCCCAGGGCGTCCTCATCCCCGGCCTCGGCGGCGCGCACCAGCCACTGCCGGCGCCGCTCCGGCTGGTCGCCGAGCAGTCCGTCCGGCGCGTGAAGCCCGGCGAGCTGTCGCATGGCATTGGTATCGCCGCCAGCCGCCTCTTCCTCGAGCATGGCGGCGTAGCGTTGGGCATAATCCATGGCGCGTTCCGGTTCTTCCGGCAGCCAGCCGCCGGGGCCATGGGCCTCGGCCAGGGCCTGCAAGGCCTGGGCGTCTCCCCGCTCGGCGGCGCGGGCATAGAGCTCCCGGGCCCGCTCGGGGTCGGCTCCGACCCCCTCGCCGCCCTCGGCGAGCAGTGCCGCCAGCATCGGCTCGGCGCGCTCCACGCCCTCGTTCACGGCCTGGTCAAGCAGGTAGTAGGCCAGCACGTCGTGGCGTTCGACGCCGTCCCCTTCCCGGTAGAGTTTGGCGAGGTTGAGCGAGGCGTTGCCGAGGACCGGCGAGGGCAACTCGATCGCCTTGCCGTAGAGCCTGGCGGCCTCGGCGGGATCCCGTTCGACCCCTTCGCCGTCGTCATACAGCTTGGCCATCTCGTAGTAGGCGGGGGGGAGGTGGCGGGCCACCAGCGGCTCGAGTCGCTCGATGGCCTCGTCATGCCGACCGGCCTCGATCAGCTCCTTGATGCGGTTGATCCTGTCCCAGTCCCCGCCCTCGATGGTGGCCTGGGGGCCGCCATCGAACCAGTCGGTGTAACCGGCCGGTACGCCACTGGTTCCGCTGCCATCGGTTGGCTGAGCGGGTGCGACACAGCCCGCCAGCGTGGCGAGCAGGGCGAGGGAGGCTGTGAGCCGCAATGGGGTGGTAGAGCGCAAGGGGTTGGCGGTCTTCTTCATGGAGGGTTCCTCGTTGAGCGGGGGGACGACCGCGGGCATCACTGCTGGCCCAGGCCGCGGAAGGCCTCGGTCTGGCGCTGTTCCTCGTCCCGGAAGACGTGGGCCTGGGCATCGGGCGGCATGAAGTAGAGCGTGGCGTAGCCCCCGGCGCTGCGGTTGTAGAGGGGGCGCACCCGGGTCACGAAATCCTCGATGCGTGGGTCGTCGTAGCGGGTCTGGTAGATCTCCATCCAGGTGAAGTACTGGGGATCCTTGAGAAAACCGGTGTACTGCTCGAGGGGGGCATAGTCGCCGAGCGCCGCCGGATCCTCGAGAATCTCGAACAGGAAATCGACGCCGTCGCGGAGGGTCTTGCCCTCGATCTCGAGGTCGAAGATCTCCTCGTAGCCCTGGCGGGAGATGACCTGCATGTTGGTCACCAGGTAGAGCAGGGCATAGTTCTGGTAGTGGGTGGCGCGTCGGCCACGGTTCACCTCCAGCGGGAAGGCGCCGTCGTCGGTCATGTCGTGCAGGGCGGAGTAGATGGCGCTGACCCCGAAGCGGAACAGCTCGTCGTCTTCGGTGAGCACGCCGATCACGCTGCCGTAGAGGGCACGCCGATAGAAGTGGTTGTTGCAGCAGCTGTTCTCGGCGTCGCCGGGGATGTCGGCGTGGAGGTGGGCGAGCTCGTTGAGCCAGGCTTCCAGGCGCTCGCGCTCCTCTTCCAGGCCCTCGACGTAGGGGCGCACCACGGCGTAGGCCATGCCGGCGGCGAACAGCATCGACTCGGTGGCGAACCAGGCCTGGGGTTGCATGGAGTCGTAGTGGAAGTCGGTGAGCGCCTCGGACTCGGCCCAGTGGTCCAGGAAGCGGATCAGGCACTCGGCATAGTAGGGATCGCCACTGGCGACGAAGGAGCCTGCCAGCATCGAGACGTTGTCCTCGAAGCGGAACAGCGGCTCCGAGGCGAGTTCCCACTCCTCCGGATTGGGGTAGTAGCCCGGGATCCGCACCCGGGTGGTGATGGGCTCGTACTCCAGCAATTGCTGGCAGCTCGGCCCCTGGGAGAGCTCATCGAGCTCCTGCAGCAGGATGGAGTTGTCGGTCTGCTCGAGCTCGGCCATGCGGGCGGCGACGTCGAAGTAGCCGGCGTCCGGTTCGTTGACCCGGTATGCCGAGAGGTCCAGGGCTTCCCGCTCCTCCCGGCTGAGAAGCTCGTTCTCGTCGGCACTGGCCACGCCAGCGAGCCCGGCGAACAGCAGCGCCAGGATCGCGGGGCTCGGGCAGCGCGACAGGGGGGCTCGGCGTCGGACATGGGGCATGGTGGGGGTCGCTCCCTGCTGGATCTGGACGGTGGAACTGGACGGTGGCACTGGACCGTCGATGGCGAGACCGGGTGACGTCAGGTCGTCGGCACATAGAGCCGGAAGGCGGCGAAATCCGCGTACTGGTCCCGAGGCGTGCGCCACTCGTTCCCGCTGCCGCCGAAGAAGGTCGAGAACATCAGGCCGTCGATGGTCAGGTCCGGCGTGGTGCGATAGACGATGTCGCGCTGCTCGAGCACCGGTTGGCCGTCGATCCACAGCCGAGCCAGACCATTGCTCTCCTCCGGGTCGTTGAGCACGATCTCCTGCTCGATGGTCACCCACTGGCCGCTGGGGAAGGTCCAGGTGCCTCGGCCCACCGAGGTGCCTGTCTGGTCGACCACATACTCGTAAAGCTCACCCTGGCCCTGCTCGCGCCACATCAGGCGCATGGAGAAGCCGTTCTCGCCGTCGGCGGTCTCGCCGCCGCTGGGGGCATCACCGCCGTAGAGGCCAGGCAGCTTGCCCCCCTTGACGAAGTCGAAGCCGGGCTCGAAGCGCACCCGGTAGGTCAGGCAGGCGCGTTCGGCGCCGGCCAGGGCCGCCGGTTCGGTGTAGAAACCGGCGCCGCCCTTCTCTCCGTCACCCGGCGAGGAAGTGTCCGCGGGATAGTGGACCCGCAGGCCGGGTTCGCCGAGGCCGGTCTGGTCGGCTCCCAGGCGGTCCACGTTCTGCTTGGTGCCCCAGTGGCGTCGTGTGTCGAAGCCCTCGCGGATGGCGTCATGGCCGTTGCCGGCCGCGCTGGGGCGCGGGGCATCGACTTCGGTGTAGCGCGCCGAGCACGCCTCGACCCCGGGAATCCCCAGCGAGGCCTCGTCGATATCGTCGGCCTGCGCCGTCCAGGGGGTAACGGCCATCAGCAGCGTGGCCAGCGGCAGGCCGGTGAGGGGGCGGGCGAAGAAGTTGGTGTCCAAGGACATGGTGCCTCCTGGCTGGATAGGGTCACCCGCGACGCCTGGCGTCGCGGGGTCTGATCGAGTGGCGACGCCTCAGCCGGTGTCGCCGTCGTCTTCCTCCATGGCGGCGCGATAGATGCGATCACCCAGCTGGATCACCGCGCGGGCTCCCTGCCAGACCCATTCGGCGGTGGCGCCCAGCAGCGGGGCCTCGGTGAAGCGCACGTCCACCGGCTGACCGACGCTCTCCGCCGGGAGGTCGCGCTCGGGTACCAGCAGCACGCTGGCCACGTTCTGCTGTTGGCGGACCCAGCTGGGGAAGCCGGCACGGGGCTGGCGTTCCACGTCGAGGGCGACGTTGCGTACCCGGGCACGGATCGGTTCCGAGGCATTGGGCAGGGCGATATAGGCCAGCTGGTTGGGTTCGATGCGATCGATGTCGCTCATGTGCACCAGCGCCTCGACCAGGACGTCGTCCTCACCGGTACGGATCAGCGTCATGATCCGCTCGCTCTCGTTGATGTAGGTGCCGTCGGCGCTGCTCAGTGCCCAGGCCACCAGACAGTCGCAGGGACTGTAGATGTCGTTGTTGGCCTTGCGCGCCTCCAGGGCGGTGATGCGTGAGCTCTCGTAGTCACGGGCGGTCTCGAACTGCTCGATGCGGGCCCGGGCGATATCCGGCGAGACCGACTCGAAGGTGAGGGTGTCGCCACTGGCCGGCTGGGCGGAGTTGGCCAGGCTGACCTCCTGGCCGCCGGCATCGAGGTGCTCCTGGAGGTTCTCGATCAGCCGGTTGTTGTAGCGCTGGGCGGCATCGGCCAGGATCAGGTCCGACTCCAGGTCGCTGTTCTCGACGTTGGTGAGCAACTGGTCACGCTCGACCCGGTCGCCGGCCTGGAGGTCATGGGCCGCCAGGATGCCGGGACCGGGGGCGCGGATATCGATGCGTGGCGCGGTCACCGCGGCGAAGCTCGGCTCGATCATCATGAAGTTGCGATAGGCGGTGGCGGCGGCCACCAGCGCCAGCACCCCGATGGCCCCGAACAGGATCACGTAGCGGCGCATGGGGCGCGGTGGTCGTGACGAGGGCAAGGGCTTGGCGACCCCGGCCTGGCGCTTGCGCGGTGTCTGGGGATCCTCGCCGGCCATCAGGGCCTCGACACTGGCGGTGCGTCCGCTCAGGCAGCTGCGGATCACCTGGCGCAGCAGCTCCCGGTGCGGTGTCTCCATGTCGACGATCTCGAACCCCGCCTTGTAGCCGTGACCGCTCGGCTCGGGCACGGCACGGCGACACTCGGCGCGCAGCGGGATGATCAGCTCGGTGGCGCCGGCCATCATCAGCAGCGACGCCGAGACCGTCTCGCCGGGCTGGAAGGCGCGGTCGCTGTAGAGGGCGAAGCCGCCCAGCGACACGTCGGCCCCGGTCAGCGTGGTGCCGTCATCCAGCCTGACCCGGAAGGGCGGCGAGACACGAATATGCCGCCGCTCGTCACGGCGTTCATGCTGGATCCGGTCGCCGTTCGCCTGGCGGGCGCGCTCATGGGGAGCCCCGCCCCATGCCGGGTAGCGGTCGTCGTCGGGGGCGCCCCCCAGGGTGGGTTCGTGTCGGTCCTGATCGCGGGGATCGGAATAATGGTCAGCCATCCGTTGTTGTCTCCTTGCTCAAGGGCCGGCCGTTGCCACGGCCTCCATGATGGGGTCGGCCTCGACTTCCAGGCGTACGTTGACGAGGGGCAGGCGCCGTTGGTCCAGGGTCAGGGCGCAGTTCGTCTCGGGCGTGCAGGACGCCGTGTCTTCGATTGCCTCGCCATCCGGCCCCTCGATATGGGCGGCCACCGCCGGCGTGAGGGCCAGGGTGGTGGACGGCATGCCGTCGGCACCGTCGATGCGCTCGGCCCGTATCGTCTCGCCATTCTCCAGGGCATCGAGCAGGGCCTCGTTCACCCGGAAGCTGCCGGCAGGCAGCTGCACGGTGCCGCCGTCGGGCAGGGTAGTGATGACCTGCGACAGCCAGCGGTTGACGTTCTCGGGGGTCTCGGAACCCGTGACGCCCGTGTCCCTGGCGATCGAGAGCGACATGCGGTCGGGCGGGGCGAGGACGCCGGTGGTGAGGATCAGCACGCACAGCAGCACGCCGTAGGCGAAGCCGTGCAGCAGATGCCCCATGTGGCGCTGGCGGCGCGCCGCCACCGGGTCGCCGGGCTCGCCGGCGGAGATCCCCTGGCGCGACCACTTCTGGCGGTTGAAACGGAAGCTGACATAGGTCTTGAGGATCGCGCCCCACACCTGGTTGTAGTAGATCAGCGGAATCCACAGCAGGCTGTAGCGCCCGCGCTGCCAGGCCAGGATCAGGGTGGCGATGCCACGGGTGAAGAGGATCCACAGCAGGTAGGCGAAGATGAACGAAGGGCGCACGAAGAGCGTGACCAGGATCGCCACCGTCGGCCCGATCAGGGTGGTCCACATGGAGAGCCGCTGGTCGACCAGGCTCCACCAGGCGAACATCCCCATGGGACGAGGCCCCAGGGCGATGGCCCGATTGCTGGTGCGCAGCATGTTGCCGTACCAGCGCCGCATCAGGTCGGTGGTCGAGGCGAAGAAGCGCCGCCGGTCGGGTAGCTCCTCGAACCCCGAGACGTAGACGTCGGGGATGTAGCGCATCCGCCAGCCGTTCTTCAGCAGCCAGAACCAGGTCGACTTGTCGTCGCCGGAGAGGAACTTGAAGCGGCCGAAGCGCCAGTGCTCGACCTGGTCGTTCTCGACCAGGTCGATGAAGTCCGGCTGCACCGCCAGGTCGGCGCGGAAGGCGCTGTAGCGGCCGGTGAGCACCAGCAAGCGGTTGGAGACCGACAGCGAACTCATCACCAGGTGGCGCTGGGCATAGCGCAGGTCGTACCACTCGCGGGTGGCGTCGCCACCGGTGACGATGGCGCTGTTGTTGGTGGTCAGGGCCCCCAGGTCCGGGTCGGCCTGGAAGAACGACAGCGAACGCTCCAGGGTACCGGGTTCCAGGCGGATGTCGCCGTCCATGGAGACCAGCAGCGCCCCGGGTGCCGGCAGCCGACGCGAGATCGCCCGCAGCACCTCGGCCATGGCCGAGCGCTTGCCGTCCCCCTTCTGGAACATGTAGCGCACCTCGACATTGCCGGGCCAGCCGTGGTCGTCCATGACGTGGGTGATGACATCGACATCGGTGCGATCCGAGATCGAGGCGAAGAGGGTGGTGGGCACGCCATAGTCGACGAGTTCGCGCACCAGGGCATCGTAGACCCGGAAGTTCACTTCCGGGTCGATGCGGAAGGAGGTGCAGAGCACGTAGAGCTCCGGCGGCCGCGACACCTCCGCGGCCGCATCGGCCTCGGCCCGCAGCCGCGGAAAGAGGCGGCGGTTGTACCACGCCGAACGCAGGGCCTGGACCAGCCACCAGGAGTAGCGCCAGGCGCCCACGGCACCGATGGCGAAGAAGAAGCTCTTCGATTCGGCATCGAAGACCTCCCGCGGCAGCTCGACGATCACCACCACCAGCATGGCCAGGATCAGCACCAGGACGGTGAGCTCCGTCACCCGGCTGGCGACGGAGCGATCAAGGGGCGGTTTCGACATCTCGACTCCTCAGGCCAGCACGGGCCGCACGGAGTCGCCCCGGCCGATGGCGTAGTAACCGAGCCCGGCGGCCTTGACGCTGTCGGGATGGAAGAGGTTGCGGCCGTCGACCACCACCGGCTCGAGCAGGGTCTCGCGGAGCAGGTCGAAGTCGACGGTGCGGAAGGCCTTCCACTCGGTACAGATGACCAGGGCATGGGCCCCCTCCAGGGCCTCGTCGCGGCGCTCGGCGAGGACCAGGTCGTCACGCTCGCCATACAACCGGCGACACTCCTCGGCTGCCTCGGGGTCGAAGGCCTGTACCCGGGCGCCGGCCTCCCACAACGCCTCCATCAGCGCCCGGCTCGGCGCCTCGCGCATGTCATCGGTGTTGGGCTTGAAGGCCAGCCCCCAGAGGGCGATGGTCTTGCCGGCCAGCTGGCCGTCGAAGGCCGCGCAGAGCTTCTCGAACAGCTTGCCCTTCTGACGGCCGTTGACGCGCTCCACGGCATTGATCATCTCGGCCGGATAGCCGGCCGCCTCGGCGGTGTGGGCCAGCGCCTTGACGTCCTTGGGAAAGCAGGAGCCGCCGTAGCCGCAGCCGGGATAGATGAAGCTGTAGCCGATGCGCGGGTCGCTGCCGATACCGTGGCGCACCTCCTCGACGTCGGCGCCGAGGCGCTCGGCCAGGTTGGCGATCTCGTTGATGAAGCTGATCTTGGTGGCGAGCATGGCGTTGGCGGCATACTTGGTGAGTTCGGCGCTGCGCACCGCCATGAACATCAGCTTTTCCTGCTGGCGGTTATAGGGACCGTAGCACTCGCGCATGGCGCGCCTGACGCGCTCCGACTCGGTCCCGACCACGATCCGGGAGCCACGGGAGAAGTCCTCGATGGCGGCCCCCTCCTTGAGGAACTCGGGGTTCGAGCAGACATCGAACTCCAGCTCGATGCCGCGACCGTCGAGTTCGGCGGCGATGACGCGCTCCACCTTGCTGGCCGTCCCCACCGGTACCGTCGACTTGTCGACGATGATGCGATAGTCGGTCATGTGCCGGCCGATGGTCTCGGCGACCTTGAGCACATGACGCAGATCGGCGCTGCCGTCCTCGTCGGAGGGGGTGCCCACGGCGATGAACTGGAGCAGGCCGAACGCCACGCCCTTGGCGGCATCGGTGGTGAAGCGTAGCCGTCCGGCGGCCTGGTTCTGGCGGATCAGGCTCTCCAGGCCGGGCTCGAAGATCGGCACCTCGCCGGCCTCGAGTCGGGCCACCTTGGCCTCGTCCACGTCGACGCAGATGACGTCATGGCCGACATCGGCCAGGCAGGCTCCCGTCACGAGCCCCACATAACCGGAACCGAAGATGGTAATCCTCATGGTCGTCGTTGCTCCTTGCTGTTGGGCCGCTCCATGTGCACCACGCCAGCCTGCCGCCGGGTTGCCGGCAAGCGGTGACGCGAAAGGGCCGAAAACGTGGGTCGTCGACCTTACCCTCAGGCAACAATCAGGCCAGGTTTCAAGGAGGCTTTTAAATCAGTGGATTGGGAACTAAGTTCGGATGACGTCGCCGCGCGGGAACGCCCGATCCGTCGCCGTGAGCCAACAGATCGGGCGCGAGATCGAAGGAGCCTTGCAGATCAGGGAGTTGGCTGTTGCCGATCGGCAACAGGGGGCGGTGAAGACGACACAAGGTACTGATGTGGCATGACTCTTTCCAGCGGGCGAGGCTGCGCCCGGCGCGCGGGGCCGTCCGCCGTGCCGACACTGCTCAGGCGCCCTCGCGAACCCGGGTCTCCATGCGGGCGAGAAAGACGCCCATGATCTGCTCATAGAGGGTGCGGCCGAGCACCGCATCCTCGACCCCGGCGTCCACGTTGGGGTTGTCGTTGACCTCGATCACCACCACGCGCCCACCGGCCTGCTTGAGGTCGACCCCATAGAAGCCGTCGCCGATCAGGCGAGTGGCCTTGAGCGCGGCCTTGAGGACGTCCGCCGGCACCTCGGTCGGGTCATGGGTGGTGAAGCCTCCGCTCTTCACCTTTGGGCCCGAGTGGTCATAGATCTGCCAGTGCCCGCGGGCCATGTAGTAGCGGCTGGCGAACAGGACCCGGCCGTCGAGCACGCCGATGCGCCAGTCGTAGTCGGTGGGCAGCCACTCCTGCAGCAGCAGCAGGGCCGAGGCCTCGAACAGCCGGGCGGCCTCGCGCTCGAGCTGCGCGAGCGACTCGACCTTGACCACCCCCCGGGAGAAGGAGCCATCCGGCACCTTGAGCACCAGCGGGAACGACAGGCCGCCGATCCGCTCGGCCAGCGGCCGGCGGTCACGACGCTGGAGCAGGGCGCCCTCCGGGGCCGGCACGCCGCGGGCACGCAGCAGGGCATGCAGATAGACCTTGTTGGTGCAGCGCAGGATGTCGCGGGGGGCGTCGATCACCACCAGTCCCTCGTGCTCCGCCTGCCGGGCCATGCGGTAGGTGTGGTGGTCCAGGGCCGTGGTCTCACGGATGAACAGGCCGTCGAACTCGGCCAGGCGGCCGGCATCGCGGCGGGTGATCAGCGAGACGTCGATGCCGAGCCGGCGACCGGCCCGGATGAACGCCTTGAGGGCACTGCGGTTGCTCGGCGGCAGGGCCTCGTTCGGGTCGACCAGGATCGCCAGGTCGAAGCGGTAGCGGCGGCGTGCCTTGGGCGTCCGCCACACCTTGCGCGAGTGGCGGTTGAGCGCCTTGGCGAAGAGGTCCTGCTCCTCGGCGGCGAGGTCGCGCAGCCGGATCGGCCTGAGCCGCGCCAGCCGCCAGAGGTCATGGCGGCGCACCAGGCGCGCCTCGAGCAGCGGGCAGGGCAGGCGTTCGAACAGCTTGCGGGCGAGCCGGGCCAGCGCCGGCTCGCGGCATTCGCCGAACAGTACCCGCAGGGTCAGGTTGTCGCCGGCCAGGGACCCTTGCCGGGCCAGGTCGCCGAGCAGCGGGGCCAGGGTGTCGAGCCGCAGGTCGATCAGTGCCTTGCGCGACAGTTCGTTGAGCGTCTCCACCGTCGGCAGCACCCGCTGGCCACGGGCCTGGGCCAGCAGCGAAACATAGTAGCCGCTGCCCAGGTAGTCGAGGTCGCTGCTCAGGTTGATCACGTGGGTGGTGCGGTCCCGATCGTCGGCATCGCGATGACGGTGATCCTGGGCAAGGAAGTCCTCGGCACCGATCAGGTCCTCGGAAGGGTAGTAGGGTTGCCAGTCATCCAGACGGTCGACGACGATGCGCAGGGGGCACATGGGGGCTCCAGCCGGGCGAGGAGGGGCGGCAGGGGGGCCGCCGGAACGCAGTCAGCATGCCCTTGAGCCCGGTCCTCGACAAGCGGCGGGGTTGGTGAAAAGATTTCATGATCACGGGCGCTGACAAGCGTATCGAGCATGATCACAATCACGGCCGTGACCTCTGGAGGCATGAGATGACCGTGACCCTGCGCCAGGCCCGTCCCGGGGACCTGGACGACCTCCATCGCCTCGAGCAGATGGCCTTCACCGGTGACCGTTTCAGTCGTCGCCAGCTCTGGCATCTGCTCAACCGCGCCCACGCCGTGACCCTGGTGGCCGAGAGCCCGGGGACCGAGGGCGAGGAGGGCCGGCTGCTGGGCTATGGCACCCTGCTGTTTCGCCGCGGCAGCCGGCGCGCGAGGCTCTACTCCTTCTGCGTGCACCCCGCGGCACGGGGCGAGGGCCTGGGCCGGCGTCTCGTCGAGGCGCTCGAGCAGGTGGCGCTGGCGAGGGGCGCCGAGCGGCTGGGCCTCGAGGTGCGTGCCGACAACCGGGTGGCGCTGGGGCTCTATCGGCGCCTGGGCTTTCGTCTGGAGTGCTGGCTCGAGTGCTACTACGCGGATGGCTGTGCCGGCTGGCAGATGGTCAAGACCCTGGCGCCGACGGTCGAGGCCGTCGAGCGCGTGGGCTGATAGACTCACCCTTCCATTTCCATCGGCTACCAGGACCGCATCATGCCCTCCTTCGATATCGTTTCCGAGTTCGACAAGCACGAAGCCAGCAACGCCGTCGACCAGGCCAACCGGGAGATCCAGACGCGCTTCGACTTCAAGGGCGTCACCGCGAGCTTCGAGCTCAATGGCGAGACCGTATCGCTCGAGGCGGAGGTCGACTTCCAGCTCAAGCAGATGCTCGAGGTACTGCGCAACAAGCTGATCGCGCGCGGCATCGACGCCCGCTGCATGGAGGTCAAGGATCCCGTGCTCTCCGGGGTGCGCGCCCGCCAGGAGGTCATCCTCAAGCAGGGCCTCGAGCAGAAGGAGGCCAAGGAGATCGTCAAGCGCATCAAGGACAGCAAGCTCAAGGTCCAGGCCCAGATCCAGGGCGAGAAGGTGCGCGTGACCGGCAAGAAGCGCGACGACCTGCAGGCGGTCATGGCCCTGCTCAAGGGCGAGGGAGGCCCCGACCTGCCGCTGCAGTTCGACAACTTCCGCGATTGATCCGCGGCGTCCCGGCGTCTCTGCCCGGACCGGTCCCGGGCTTTCTTGACCCAGGTCACGCCGCCCGTTCATGCCTCTTGAAAAGCGCCCTGCCGCCACCAATTCTGATGATGCCGAATGGCAGAGTTCTTGCCGTGGAGCATCTTCGACAGACGAGAAAGGAGGTGTGGCAGATGAACCTGCAGAAATTCTCTCCCTGGAACTGGTTCAAGAGCGAGAGTGCCGATGCACCGACCGGAACCGTGGAACCTCGGCGTGGCGAGCTGACCCCGCTGACGAGCATGCACCAGGAGCTCGATCGCTGGATGGACGGCATGATGCGCCAGTTCGGCATGCCATCGCTCGAGAGTCGCTTCGGTGACATGCCCGCGCTGCTGCGCCCGAGCCTCGATATTGCCGAGCACGACGACCGTTACGAGATCAGCGTCGAGGTGCCCGGCGTCGAGGAGAAGGAC
Organism: Halomonas flagellata; assembly: GCF_022487945.1. Taxonomy (NCBI): domain Bacteria; kingdom Pseudomonadati; phylum Pseudomonadota; class Gammaproteobacteria; order Oceanospirillales; family Halomonadaceae; genus Halomonas; species Halomonas flagellata. Next base: position 28,548 of record NZ_JAKVPY010000009.1, on the reverse strand, counting down.
GTCAAGCTGAGCCTGGACGACCGCCGCCTGGTGATCGAGGGCGAGAAGCGCCAGGAGAGCACTACCCGGGAGGAGCGCTTCCAGCGCGTCGAGCGCTCCTATGGCAGCTTCCGGCGGGTGCTCGACCTGCCGGGGGACGCCCGGGTCGAGGAGATCACGGCCTCCTTCGCCAAGGGCGTGCTGAGGATCAGCGTACCGCGCTCCCCGGAGGCGAAGGCGTCACGCCGCGAGATTCCCATCCAGGGCTGAACGCTCGCCCACCGTCACGGGCCCGCCGCTACGCGGGCCCGCGCTTTCCGAACGCCGCGGGTCTCTCTTCGTGGCCGGACCATAGGTTGCCTCTCCTCGTCCCATAGGGCATCGCGATTGGCCATGCCGGGCGCCTTGGGCTTCAATGAATGATCAGGGAAGAGGGAGGGAGCACTCGATGCCGACGCTGCAACGTGCCGTCTTTATCGCCATCGCCTGGATCAGTTTCGCGCTCGGCCTGATCGGGGTCTTCGTGCCGCTGATGCCCACCACCTGCTTCATGCTGCTGGCGGTGTGGGCCGCGTCGCGGGGCTCGCCGCGCTTCGCCCTGTGGATCCGCGAGCATCCACGCTTCGGCCCCGCCGTGGTGGCCTGGGAGGGCGAGCGCGCCATTCCCCGGCATGCCAAGTGGCTGGCCACCGGCATGCTGGCCTTCTCGATGCTGGTCTTGACCCTCACGGTCAGCGTGGCGTGGCTGAAATTCGCCCTGATCGCCGGGCTCTTCCTGGTGGGGGTCTGGATCGTCACTCGCCCGGAACCCGTCGTCGCTTCCTGAGGCACCGGTTGCCTCGTCTCGACCGAAATCCCTCGAGACGAGGCGCTTTGAGATAGGGGGCGGGGGGGCCGTACAATGGCCGGCAATTCTCGACAGGAGCCACCTCGATGTCCGAACCGCAGCCGATCCACCTCAGCGACTACCGCCCTCCCGCCTACCGCGTGACCCGCACCGAGCTGACGTTCGCTCTCGATCCCGCCGCCACCCGGGTCAAGGCGCGGCTGCACCTGGAGCGCCACCCCGAGCGCGAGCCCGGGCTACCGCTGGAACTCGACGGTGAGCAACTTGCGCTCAAGGCCATCGCCATCGATGGCCAGCCGCTCGGCGCGGACGAGTACACCCTCACCGATAGCGGCCTGACCGTGCACCGGGTGCCGGAGACCTTCCTGCTCGATACCGAGGTGGAGATCGCGCCGAAGGAGAACACCGCCCTCGAAGGGCTCTACCAGTCGAACGGCATGTACTGCACCCAGTGCGAGGCCGAGGGCTTCCGGCGCATCACCTTCTACCCCGACCGCCCGGACGTGATGGCGACCTTTTCGACCACGTTGATCGGCGACGCCGCGAGCCTGCCGGTGCTGCTCTCCAACGGCAACCCGGTGGAGCGCGGAGAGCTGCCGGGCGATCGCCACTTCGTCACCTGGGAGGATCCCCACCCCAAGCCCTGCTACCTGTTCGCCCTGGTGGCCGGCGACCTGCAGAAGGTCGAGGACCGCTTCACCACCATGAGCGGGCGCGAGGTGGCCCTGCAGATCTGGGTCGAGGAGGAGAACCTCGGCAAGACCGATCACGCCATGGCCTCGCTCAAGCGCGCCATGGCCTGGGACGAGCGGACCTACGGCCGCGAGTACGACCTCGACCTGTTCATGATCGTGGCGGTCAACGACTTCAACATGGGCGCCATGGAGAACAAGGGGCTCAACATCTTCAACTCCGCGGCGGTGCTGACCCATCCGCACACCGCCACCGACGCCGCCTTCCAGCGGGTCGAGGGCATCGTCGCCCACGAGTACTTCCACAACTGGTCGGGCAACCGGGTGACCTGCCGCGACTGGTTCCAGCTCTCCCTCAAGGAGGGCTTCACGGTCTTCCGCGACCAGTGCTTCAGCGCCGACACCAACTCGGCACCGGTCAAACGCATCGAGGACGTCTCCTTCTTCCGCACCGCCCAGTTCGCCGAGGACGCCGGCCCCACCGCCCACCCGGTGCGTCCCGATCACTACATCGAGATCGGCAACTTCTACACCCTGACCATCTACGAGAAGGGCGCCGAGATCGTGCGCATGCTCTGCAACCTGGTGGGCTGGGAGACCTTCCGTCGTGGCAGCGACCTCTACTTCGAGCGCTTCGACGGCCGGGCGGTGACCATCGAGGACTTCGTCGGCTGCATGAGCGAGGTCTCGGGCCAGGACCTCTCCCGCTTCATGCTCTGGTACTCCCAGGCCGGCACCCCGGAGATCGACGCCCACGGCGAATACGACTACGCCAGCTGCGAATACCGGCTGGTCCTGCGGCAGCGCACCCCGGCCACCCCCGGCCAGGCGGAGAAGCAGGCCCTGCACATCCCGATCCGCCTGGGGCTGGTGGGCACCAAGTCCGGGCGCGACCTGTCCCTGACCCTCGGCGGCGAGGCGCTGGGCAGTGACGCCGTCATCCACCTGCGCGAGACGGAGCAGGAGTTCGTCTTCACCGATGTCTCCGAGGCCCCGGTGCCCTCTCTGTTGCGCGGCTTCTCGGCGCCGGTCAAGCTACGCTTCCCCTATGGACGCGAGGACCTGGCCTTCCTGCTGCAGCACGACGCCGACGGCTTCAATCGCTGGGACGCCGGCCAGCGCCTGGCCCTGCTGGCGCTGGACGACCTGATCGCCGCCCACCGCAACGGGGTCGAGAAGGTGATGGACCCCCGGGTGGTGGAAGCCTTCCGCGGACTGCTGGCCTCCGACCCCGAGGACAAGGCGGTGCTCGCCGAGATGCTGACCCTGCCCTCCGAGGCCTATATCGCCGAACAGCAGCCGCTGGTGGACGTGGATGCCATCCATGCCGCCCGTGACTTCGTCGAGCAGTCGCTGGCCGTGGCCCTGCGCGACGACTTCCTGCGCCTCTACGAGGCGAATCGCTCCGACGTCCCCTATGCCCCGGAACCCGAGCAGATCGCCGCGCGCAGCCTGAAGAACGTGGCGCTCTCCTACCTGATGGCGCTGGAGGACGAACAGGCGATCGAACTCTCCCGCGAGCAGTTCGCGGCCGACCACAACATGACCGACGTGCGTCATGCCCTGACCCTGCTGGTACACAGCAGCCGGGACGACATCGCCGATCCGGCGCTCAAGGCCTTCGGCGAGAAGTGGGCCCACGACCCCCTGGTCATGGACCAGTGGTTCAGCATCCAGGTCACCCGCCCCCAGCCGGACGTGCTCGAGCGGGTGAAGTTCCTGATGGGACACCCGGCCTTCTCGCTGAAGAACCCCAACAAGGTGCGCGCCCTGATCGGTGCCTTCGCCGGCCAGAACCGGGTCAACTTCCATCGCCTCGACGGCGAGGGCTACCGGCTGCTGGCCGACGTGGTGATCGAGCTCAACCGGCTCAACCCGGAGATCGCCGCACGCCTCATCACGCCGTTGACCCGCTGGCAGCGCTTCGACGAGACCCGCCAGGCGCTGATGAAGGGCGAGCTCGAGCGCATCCGCGCCGAGGAGCTCTCGCCGAATGTGTATGAGGTGGTCGAAAAGGCCCTCGCCTGATGAATAATTGATTCATTGGGCGAGAGTGATTTACGTCGCGAGCGAAGAGAGGCTGGCCGCCGCCGGAGCGCAGCTCCCGGAATGTAGCCTGCTACATGAGGAGAGCGAGCACCGCCGGCGACCAGGATATCAAGCGCAGCAGCAAATCCTCCGCCCAATCAATTGATCAGCCAGCTCAGCACGGTCACGCCAAGTACGAGCCAGATCAGGGCGACGACGAAGGCGCGGCGCAGGATGGCGGCCAGCCCCTTCCACAGCAGCCACAGGCCGACGATCAGCACCAGCAGGCTGATCAGCGAGGGGGCGATGCCGAGCGACTCGGAGAGGCCGCGCAGAAAGCTCCGGGCCGAATCGCCGAGATTGGCGAAGAAGCCGCGCAACAGGTCGACGATGAAGCGGATCAGGTCGCCGAGCGCGCCGCCCAGCCAGGTGAAGACGTCTTCCATGCTCAAGGGGTTCCAGGACAGCCATGTTCGACGCAAGCGTCACTCATCGGGATGGTCCGGCAGGATATTGCCCGGGGTTCCCCTGGCCATCAAGCCGCAAACGCCTCTGGCTGGCAACCGGCACGGGCTGTCAGCCGAGCTGCCGAGACAGGGGCGAGATCCCGGCTTCCTCGGCGGCGCTGTCAGCCAGAGCGCGTCCGGCTTCATCGTAGACGTGGAAGACGGCATTGGCGCCCAGCTCGCGGATCGGCTCGATCTCCTCGGGAAACTCCACGACGGCCGTGATGCGCCCCGGAAATGCCCGCGAGCGCAGTTGCTTCAGGGCGACGAGGTTGCCGGCGTGGTGCGGCATGGCCAGCACCACCATCTGCACGTCGCGGGACATCAGCAGCTTGTCCCAGAAATCGGAATCCACGGCATCCCCCTCCAGCACATTGAAACCGCGTTCGCGGAGTAGCTTCACGCTATTGGGGTTGCTGTCGATGCCCAGCACACGCAGACCATACACTTTCTGCAGGCGCCGGTAGACGCTGCGGCCGATGCGCCCCATGCCCAGCACCACGGCCTCGGCATCCCCCACCTCGATGGGGCGGTCGTTGGCGGCCAACTGGCTGGGGTCACGCTGCGGCAGTCGAGGCTCGAGCCAGCGGTAAATGCTCTCGCTGGCGCCATTGATCATTGCCGAGCTAGCGAAGCTGATGGCCACGGCCAGCGACAGGACCACCAGCCACTCCTCGCTCAGCCAGCCGGTGGACACGGCAATGGCCCCGACGATCAGCCCGAACTCCGAGTAGTTGGAGAGGCTCAGCGTCGCGAGCACCGAGGTGCGCGGGCGCATGGGAAAGCCCATGAAGATCCGTTGGTAGAGAAGGCTCTTCAGGGGCAGCACGGCCACCAGTGCCAGGGCCATGCCGAGGTGGCTCGCATCGGGCATGGCAGTGAGCCCGATCCCCAGGAAGAAGCCTACCAGCAGCAGCTCCTTGATGTTGAACATGGAGCGAGCCAGGTTCTGGGCTGCGGGGTGGGGGGCCAGGAGCAGGCCGATGACCAGGGCACCGAGGTCGCCCTTGACGCCCACGGACTCGAAGAAGGCGTAGCCCAGCACCAGGGCCAGCAGAATGCCGAACAGTAGCTGCATCTCGCCATGGCCGAGCTGGTCCAGGAGGCGGCGCAGTCCAGGGGCGGCCGGGATCAGCAGCAGCAGCCCCAGGGCCCAGGGGCTCGGCAGCTCGCCGGTGGAGGCGGTGATGAAGAGCACCGCGAAGATGTCCTGCATGATCAGCACGCCGATGGCCAGGCGGCCATAGGCCGTCTGGGTCTCGCTGCGCTTCTCCAGCACCTTGACCACGAAGACGGTGCTGGAGAAGGAGAGGGTAAAACCCAGCAGCGCCAGCGTCGGCCAGCCAGCCTCGGCCAGCAGCCCGAGCCCCAGCCACTTGAACAGTGACAGCAGGGACATCAGCAGCAGCGTCGAACCCAGCATGTGCAGGGAAGCGCTGCCCCAGACGTCATGGCGCAGCAGGGTGCGCACATCCAGCTTCAGTCCGATGGTGAACAGCAGCAGGGTGACACCGGTGTTGGACAGCAACTCGAGCAGTGGGGTCTTGTCGTAGCCCAGCGCGTTCAGGGCGAAGCCGGCAACGAGAAACCCCACCAGTGGAGGCAGCCGCACGGCCATGGCCGCCAGCCCGCCGATGAAGGCGGCAAGTAGGAAGGCTGCATCGATCATCGACGGTCCCTGTTCGACAAAAATGGCACGAGGTAGAGTGTAAAGAGGTTGGTCCGGGAATGGCACTGGCCATTGGCATGGTTGGCTCGCTGCCCATGCCGCGCCGTAACGAGGAGACATGCATGGAAATCTCGACGATCGTGCTGCTGGTACTGCTGGTGGCCGTGGGCCTGTTGCTGGCCTACGGCGTGGCCATCTACAACCGCCTGGTGACCTTGCAGAACCGCTACGGCAACGCCTTTGCCCAGATCGAGGTGCAGCTCAAGCGCCGCTATGACCTGATTCCCAACCTGGTGGAGACGGCGAAGGCCTACATGAGCCACGAGCGGGGGACCCTGCAGGCGGTGACCGAGGCGCGCAACGGGGCCCTGGCCGGCCTGCAGGCCGCCGCCGCCCGGCCCGGCGAACCCGGCGCCATGGCCGAACTGGCCGGCGCCGAGGGCGCCCTGGGGGCCGCGCTGGGGCGGCTCAATGTGGTGATGGAGGCATATCCCGACCTCAAGGCCTCGGAGAACATGCGCCAGCTCAGCGAGACCCTCACCAGCACCGAGAACCGGGTCGCCTTTGCCCGCCAGGCCTTCAACGACGCCGTGATGCAGTACAACACCTACAAGCAGAGTTTTCCCCCGGTGCTGCTGGCCGGCCCCTTGGGTCATCGCGAGGACGCCGCCCTGCTGGAGTTCGAGGACAGCGCCGAGATCCAGGCCGTTCCCCGCGTGAGCTTCTGAGACGGCCGCCCCCATGGATTTCTTCGAGGCCCAGGATCACGCTCGCCGGCTCACCGGTCGGCTGGTCGGCCTGCTGCTGCTGGCCGTGGTGGCATTGATCGCCGTCGCTTCCGTGGTAGTGACCCTGGCCCTGGTGCTGCTCGATGGCCAGCCCGGCGGTGACTCCCCGGCCCGCGCCCTGGACCCCCGCCTGCTGGGTGGAGTGGCCGTGGCAGTGATCCTGGTGGTGGTAGTCGGCAGCCTGGGGCGTCACCTGCAGCTGCGTGCCGGTGGCGCGGTAGTGGCCGAGGCGCTGGGTGGACGACCGCTCAACCTCGAGACCCGCGACGACAACGAGCGCCGGCTGCTCAACGTGGTGGAGGAGATGGCCATCGCCTCGGGCATGCCGGTGCCGTCGGTCTACCTGCTCGAGGACCCGGCCATCAACGCCTTCGCCGCCGGCCATGATCCCCATGACGCGGCCATCGGGGTCACCCGCGGGGCCATCGAGACCCTCGACCGCGACGAGCTGCAGGGCGTGATCGCCCACGAGTTCAGCCATATCCTGCACGGCGACATGCGCCTCAACCTGCGCCTGGTCGCGCTGCTCCACGGCATCCTGGTCATCGGCCTGATCGGCCATATGCTGCTGCGTGGGGCGGCGCTGGGTGGCCGGCGACGTTCCCGCCGGGGCAACGGCCGAGTCGCTGTGCTGGGGTTGGGCGCGGCGCTGATGGTGGTGGGCTATGCCGGCACCCTGTGCGGCAGGCTGATCAAGGCGGCGGTGAGTCGCCAGCGCGAGTTTCTCGCCGACGCCAGCGCCGTGCAGTACACCCGCAATCCTGACGGCATCGGCGGAGCGCTGAAGAAGCTCGCCGCCCATTCGGCCGGCTCGCGCCTGGCGGCCGCCAATGCCGAGGAGTTCAGTCACCTCTACTTCGGCCGGGGGGTGCGGGCCATGAGCCGGCTCACCTCGACCCATCCGCCGCTGGAACAGCGGATCCGCCGGATCCTGCCCCACTGGGACGGCAGCCTGCCAGCGCCGACGTCGCGCCCGGTGACACCACCCGGATCGGCGTCGACCCCCGAAGCACCGACTGGCACGGCGCTGGCCGGCGCGGCCCTGGCCGGCGCCGTGGTGGCCAGCGTTGGGCGGCCCGATGCCGGGGACCTCGCCCGGGCCCGACAGCGGCTCGCCGAGCTCGACGTACGGTTGATCGAGGCCGCCCACGAGCCCTTCGCCGCCCGGGCGCTGGTCTACGGCATCCTGATGGGCGCCGACCCGGAGAGCCGCGAGCGCCAGCGCCTCGCCCTGACCAGCCAGGCGCTGCCCGAAGTCCTCGTCGAACTGGACCGGCTGGCCGAGCCCCTGGCGCGACTCGCCCCCGGCCACCGCCTACCGCTGATCGAGCTGGCACTGCCGGTGCTGCGTCAGTTGTCCGCCGCCCAGTTCGCCGGCTTTCGTGCCTGTCTCGATCGGTTGATGGCGATCGAGACCCGACCCGGCGCACGGCAGTGGGCGCTGCATCGGCTGGCCGTCCAGGGCATCGAGGGCGAGCGCCGTGCCCGGCGCGATCGTCACCTGGCCGACCTGGGCGGCCCGCTGTCGCGGCTGCTGTCGACCCTGGCGATGGCGGGGCTGGCCAACGAGGCCGAGGCCCGGGACGCCGTCGAGCAGGCCGCCGCTACCCTGGGCATCGACCTGGACTTCGTGCCCGAGCCACCCCCGGCGGCGGACCTGGACTGGGCGATGGAGCGGCTGGTGAGGCTGGTCCAGGCCGAGCGGGCATCGCTGCTGGCGGCCATGACCCGCTGCGTGGAGCACGACGGGCGGATCGAGCCCGAGGAAGCGGAACTGCTGTGCGCCGTGGCCTGGACCCTCGGCTGCCCGCTGCCGGATCCGGGGCGGCTGGCCAGCCGCCCCGGGCCGCGGCATGATGGAGGGCACCGGCAATGACAACCTGGAGGTACCGCGATGCTCACTCCCTTTCATCTCGCCGTGCAGGTTCGCGATCTGGCCGAGGCCCGCCGCTTCTATGGCGAGCTGCTGGGCTGCCCGGAAGGTCGCTCCAGCGATACCTGGATCGACTTCAACCTCTACGGCCACCAGTTCGTCTGTCACCTGAACCCGGCCCTCGGCGACCGGGGCAACGACGATCATCGCAATCCCGTGGACGGTCACGGCGTGCCGGTGCCACACTTCGGGGTAGTGCTGGAAATGGGTGACTGGGAGGCGCTGGTCGACCGCCTCACCGAGGCTGGGGTGCGTTTCGAGATCGAGCCCCACATCCGTTTCCGGGGTGAGCCCGGCGAGCAGGCCACCATGTTCTTCCGCGACCCCAGCGGCAATGCCATCGAGTTCAAGGCCTTCCGTGACATTGCCGGCCAGCTGTTCGCCACCTGAATCCCGGCCTCGCCTTGCGGGGGCGGTGTCGCTCTGGTGCAATGTCATGCTTTTCGTCAGGAGAAAGAGGATGGCAATGAAACCCTGGATGCCTCTGGTGGCGGCCATGGTGCTCGCCCTGGGGCTGGCCGGCTGCGGCAACGGCGACGATGACGAGTCGCCCCCTGCCGAGACCGAGGAAGCGCAGGAGATGGAACAGGAGACGGAGGAGCCGGCCGCCACGATGGACGATGACGAGCCCGCGGCCGCCGAGGCACCGCCGCCCGCCGAGGAGGCAGACGCCGATGGCGAGGCGGAGGTGGAGGGGGACGCCGGGGTCGATGCCGATGCCGAGACCCTCGGCGAGTCGCCCGACACCAGCCTGGAAGGCGACGAGGCGCTTCCCGGCGAGACGACCCGTGATGATGTCGACGCCATCATCGAGGAGCAGGAGCGACGCTTCGAGGAGGCCAGCCGCCGCATCGACGAGCAATTCGAGGAGGCCGAGCAGGAGCAAAGCCCCGAGTTCGAGCCCATGGAGGATCCGACCGACCTCGAGCCGTCCAGTGACCCCCTCGAGGAGCGCGACGAGTTCGGGCTGGATGAAGAGGCCGCCCAGGCCGGGGAGCCCACCAGCAGCGACATCGATGCCATCATCGAGGAGCAGGAGCGCCGTTTCGATGAGGCCCAGCGCCGCCTGGAAGAGCAGTTCGAGGAGGTGGAACAGGAGCAGGAGGAAAGCCCCGAGTTCGAGCCCATGGAGGTCGAGGAGGAGGAGTGAGGCGCCCGGCCGCCCATGAAAAAGGCCCACCGCGAGGTGGGCCTTCCTGTTTCACGGGCCGCAGCGCACCGATTGGCGATGTCGTCGTCAGACGGGGTCGGCAACCGGCGCCGGGTTGCCAGGGATGGCTCCCTTAGTTGGCGATCCGGATGTTGGAGGCCTGAAGGCCCTTCTTGCCCTGGGTGACCTCGAAGGTGACCTTCTGGCCGTCCTGCAGGGTCTTGAAGCCTTCAGCCTGGATTTCGGAGAAGTGCGCGAACAGGTCATCACCGCCGTCGTCGGGAGAGATGAAGCCGTAGCCCTTGGTGTCGTTGAACCACTTGACAGTGCCAGTTGCCATTGTCGATTTCCTTAACATACTGTAATGATCGTGCCGGGCACACGATGTCGGATCGAGCGCCCCAAGTGCGTGGGCAAGGCAAGGAAGAAGTGCGCACTGGGTGTATCGAAGGAATCGAAGTACAACTGACGACTTTTTACTTGCTGACCAACGCCGCGGATGGTGCACCGGCACCCCGATTGCGTCAACCGGGCTGCCGCAGGGGGAACCGTTGCAACCGCCCGCAAGCTCACTGTAGATGGAAACCCCCCAGGCGTCCAGCACCCGCCGGCCGCCTTTCCCGATCACCCTCGCGAGTCCTGCCATGTTCATCGACGCACACTTCTGGCCCTTCCTGGCGGCCATCACCCTGCTGACCATGAGTCCCGGTGTCGATACCCTGCTGGTGATCCGCAACACCGCCCGGGGAGGGATGCGCGACGGCATTCTCACCAGCCTGGCGATCTGCTGCGGGCTCTTCGTGCATGCCGCCGTCTCGGCGCTGGGCATCTCGCTGATCCTGCTGCAGTCGGCCTGGGCCTTCGGGTTGCTCAAGCTGGCCGGTGCCGCCTACCTGGTCTGGCTGGGGGGGAACAGCCTGCTTGCCGCCCGGCGCGGCCATGGGCTGCCGGTGGCCGGCGTCGGCGGCGAGCGACGCGCGGTGCCGGTATGGCTGCCGCTGCGCGAGGGGTTCCTGTCCAACGTGCTCAATCCCAAGACGGTGGTCTTCTACATGGCCTTCCTGCCCCAGTTCATCGCCCCGGGTGACCCGGCGCTGGTCAAGTCGCTGTGGCTCGCCGGGGTGCACTTCGTGATCGCCAACCTGTGGCAGATCGCCATCGTGGCGACGGTGGGCAGCGCCGGGCGCTGGCTGGCCAGCCGCGCCTTCGCCAGGTGGCTCAACGCGGTGACCGGTGGCGTGCTCATCGCCTTCGGGGTAAAGCTGGCGCTGGAGCGCTCTCCGGCCTAGTGTCGCCAGATCTCCGGGCTGATCCGGCGGCAAGCCTGCGAGGAGGCGCTGTGAATACATCCCTGTACGCTACCGACGCCCTGCTGCGCTCTCGCATCCTGCTCCGCTTGCAGGGCCGGTGCTGGCCATCCCTGGCCAGCCCGTTCGGAGGAATCCTCCTCACCCCTGGCGTAGGACCTCCTCTTCGGCTTGTCCCCGGCGCACTCTATAGCTGCGGCTGAGTTGGGTTCCCATCCTCAGTTGCGGGCCAGCAGCGAGCGGTCGTAGCGCACGGAGGTCTCCGCGGGGCTCAGCATCGCCACGCCCTCGCTGTTGCCGCCGTTGGCCAGGCTCTCGAAGATCGCCCGGTAGGCGAGCACCGCCTGGACATAGGCGCGGGTCTCGCGGAAGGGGATGCTCTCGACGAAGAGGTCGAACTCCTCCGGGGCGTCGCGCAGCCAGCGGTCGACCCGGCCGGGGCCGGCGTTGTAGGCGGCGGTGGCGGCCAGGCGATTGCCGCGATAGCGGTCGAGCATGTCGCGAATGTAGGTGCTGCCGAGCCGGATGTTGAGTGCCGGGTCGAGCACGCCATGGGGGCCGGGATCGCTGATGCCGAGCTGGCGGCTGAGCTGGGTGGCGGTACCCGGCATCACCTGCATCAGGCCGCGGGCGCCGGCCGGCGAGAGCGCCTCGGGATTGTAGGCGCTCTCGCGACGGGCGATGCCCATCAGCAGGTAGGGGTCGACACCGGTGGCACGCCCCCAGTGCAGGAAATGCTCGCGGTAGGCCTCGGGGAAGCGCCAGTCCAGGGCATCCCACATCTGCCCGGTGATGGTGGTCTGCACCAGCTTGGCGTGCCAGCCTCGGCGTTGGGCATAGTCGGCCAGGGCGCGCGCCTCCCGGGGCGTGGCCCGGGCCACGGCGGCGTGCCACTCGCTGTTGGCCAGGCCCTGCTCGCCGATGCGGATCAGCGCCTCGGTGCGCTGCACCGCCGGCCAGCGGGCGACCTGCTCACGGAAGCCGTCGTCGAAGCCGTTGCGCTCGAGGTTCAGGGCATAGGGCCGGCCCAGGCGGTCGGCGGCGGCGAAGCCGAAGAAGCTGCGGTCGTCGGCGGCGGCGGCATAGGCCGTCTCCGCGGTGGCGGTGTCGCCGCGCTGTTCCAGGGCGCGGCCCAGCCAGTACTGCCAGCGGGCCTCCTGTCGCGGCTCGTCGGGCATGCGGTGGATCCAGTCGATGACCCCCCGCCAGTCGCGCTCGGCCAGGGCGGTGCGCACTCGCAGTTCGAGCAACTCGGCATCGGGCATCCCGACCAGGGCCTCGTCGACCCAGGCGCGGTTCTGGCGGATGTCCCGTACCAGTGAATAGAACACCAGGTCGCGCTCGATGGCGAGGCGGCTGGGTTCGTCGAGTTCCAGGTGGGGGGCGATCTTGCGCCAGGCCTCATGGGCGGCCTCGGTATCGGCGCGGGTGAAGCCGTGCATGGCGGCGGTGAACAGCGCTCTGCTGCCCTGGCAGTCGGGGCCGATGCAGGTGGGCACCCGGGTGACCGCGGCGTAGTCCTTCTGCAGTCGCTCCACGGTGTCACGCGCCTCCTGCCAGCGGTTGCCCAGCATCCTGCCCAGGTAGCTCATCAGCCCGGTCTCGCCGGCCTGCCAGGCGAGCATCTTGCGCTCCCAGATCTCCCGCTCGCCGATCTCGCCCCGGCTGCGCAGGGCACGGAACAGGGTGTCGCAGGCATCCGGCTGAGAGCGGCCGACACGCCACAGCTCCCGGCCCCCCTCGGCGGCGGCCCCGGGGTCGCCGCCGAGCAGGGCGGTGTAGTAGTAGCACTGACGGGCGGTGCCCTCGGGCACGCCGTCGGCCACCGCCAGCAGGCTGCCGAAGCGGCCGGCGTGACCGTAGCGGGCGATGGCCTGGCCGCGCATCCACTCGCCCAGCGGCGAGTCGTCGTGGCGCTCGATGAAGTCGAGCACTCGGGCCGGCTCCGCCTGGGGCAGGCGGTTGCGCAGTCGATGGTACTCCACGTAGCCGGCCAGCAGGTGGTCGTCGATGGCCGCCTGGTCGATCTTCTGCCACTCCTGGTTGCGGGCCGCCTCCAGGGCGTCGCGCATGGCGCGATCATCAGCCTGGACGAGCAGCGGCAGGCAGCACAGGGTGGCGGCGATCAGGGCCTTGCAGTGACCGAATGACGGGAGCATATCGTGACCTCTTGGGGTTCGCGGTCGGCAGTGCCGCCATGGTGGCCGATGGCAGGGCGCTTGAGTAGTGTCGCCGTTACCCGACAGACACCGGCTGTCCGTCGCAGGGGGGATACCCTATCGTGTAGCGGTGTTCCCGCATGCCGGCAAGGAGGTCGAGATGGCCAGATTCGGTGGCTGGTTCCTGATGGAGCGGCTGCGCCGCCGCTCCCGTGTGCTGGGAGAGATGGGCCGCGCCCTGCGGCTGTTCCTGCCCATGACCCGCGATGTGCTGCTGCGCCGCTACCGGCCGGTGCCCTGGGCGGCCTTCCTGTGGATGCTGGCGGCCCTGGCGTACCTGGTCTCGCCGCTGGACCTGATTCCCGACATGCTCCTGATGCTGGGGTTGGTGGACGATGTGGTGATCGTCGGCTGGCTGCTGACCCGGGTCGATCGTCGCCTGAAGGGGTATCGTACCTGGCGGGCACGCCGGGAGGGTGGCGACCCGCCCTCCGGCGAGGGTCGAGGCGACGGGGAGCGTCCGCCGTGATACGATCGTTTGAAGTTCTCGTTCCCTGCTGCTGCACTTCGTGCTCGGCGACCCGGGGGCAGCCGGCGCTTGAAAAACCGGTACCGGGCCCCATATCGACGTCAGTTCCAAACCGGTGGAATCGCCACCATCGTCATGTCGAAAGAGGGGTCCGAGACACATGACCACAGCCACCCATGAAGAGACCCTCGGCTTCCAGACCGAGGTCAAGCAGCTCCTGCACCTGATGATCCACTCCCTGTACTCCAACCGGGAGATATTCCTGCGCGAGATGATCTCCAACGCCGCCGACGCCTGCGACAAGCTGCGCTACGCGGCGCTGGACAACGATGCCCTGTACGAGGGCGACAGCGAACTGCGCATCGAGATCGAGCATGACCCGGCGGCCGGCACCGTGACCGTGCGCGACAACGGCATCGGCATGAACCGCGACGAGGTGATCGAGAACCTCGGTACCATCGCGCGCAGCGGCACCGCCGAGTTCCTCAAGCAGCTCTCCGGCGAGCAGCAGAAGGATGCGAAGCTGATCGGCCAGTTCGGCGTCGGCTTCTACTCCGGCTTCATCGTCGCCGACGACATCACCGTGCGCACGCGCAAGGCCGGCACCCCGGTCGGCGAGGGGGTGGAGTGGCACTCGAAGGGCGAGGGCGAGTTCACCGTCGCCGACGTCGAGCGCCCGGCCCACGGCACCGAGATCGTCCTCCACCTCAAGGAGGACGCCAGGGAGTTCGCCGACGACTTCCGCCTGCAGAGCCTGGTGCGCAAGTACTCTGACCATATCGAGGTGCCGGTGCGCATGCCGCGTGTCGAGACCGACAAGGACGAGGACGGCAAGCCGGTCGAGGGCAGCGAGAAGACCGTCTGGGAGACGGTCAACGAGGCCACCGCGCTCTGGGTGCGGCCCAAGAGCGAGATCTCCGACGACGAGTACAAGGCCTTCTACAAGCACGTGGCCCACGACTTCGCGGATCCCTTGACCTGGAGCCACAACAAGGTCGAGGGCAAGCTCGAGTACGTGAGCCTGCTCTATGTGCCGGGCCGCGCGCCCTTCGACCTCTATGAGCGCGACGGCGCCCGTGGCGTGAAGCTCTATGTGCAGCGCGTCTTCATCATGGACGACGCCGAGCAGTTCCTGCCGCTCTACCTGCGTTTCATCAAGGGCGTGCTCGACACCCGCGAGCTGTCGCTGAACGTCTCCCGCGAGCTGCTGCAGCAGGATCCCAAGGTCGAGAAGATCAAGAGCGCCCTGACCAAGCGCGCCCTGGACATGCTCGGCAAGCTGGCCAAGGACAAGGAGGCCTACCAGGGCTTCTGGAACGCCTTCGGCAGCGTGCTCAAGGAGGGTCCGGCGGAGGACTTCGCCAACCGCGACAAGATCGCCGGCCTGCTGCGTTTCTCCACCACCCATACCGACAGTGCCACCCAGGACCAGTCCCTGGCCGACTATGTCGGGCGCATGAAGGAGGGGCAGGGCAAGATCTACTACATCGTCGCTGACAGCTTCAATGCGGCCAAGAGCAGCCCGCATCTCGAGATCTTCCGCAAGAAGGGCATCGAAGTGCTGCTGCTCCACGACCGCATCGACGAGTGGCTGATGAGCCATCTGACCGAATTCGATGGCAAGGGCTTCGTCGATGTGGCCAAGGGCGACCTGGACCTCGGCGAGGTCGAGGGAGAAGAGGAGAAGAAGGCTCAGGAAGAGACCGCCAAGGCGAAGGAGGCCCTGGTCAAGCGGGTCAAGGAAGCACTCGGCGAGCAGACCCAGGAGGTGCGGGTCACCCATCGCCTGATCGATTCGCCGGCCTGCGTGGTGCTCCCGGAGCATGAGATGGGCTACCAGATGCGCCGCATCATGGAGGCCGCCGGCCAGCCGTTGCCCGAGGTCAAGCCGATCCTCGAGCTCAATCCGGCCCACCCCCTGGTCGAGCGGCTGGAGTCGGCGGATGGCGATGCCTTCACCGATCTGGCCCATGTGCTGCTCGACCAGGCGATCATCGCCGAAGGCGGTCATCTCGATGACCCGGCGGCCTACGTCAAGCGCCTCAACGCCCTGTTGAGCGCCTGATCCCACCACTTCATCGAGCGATACTTGACCTCCACGCAGGCCGCCTTCGGGCGGCCTGCGTGCGTCAGGGGATTGGCCCTTCTCTCCTTTACGTCAACGTCATTATGCGGATTTTCCCTGACTCGTCAGTCATATAGTGCTACATTCGAGGGCTGCCCCTCATTCTCCTGACGGTTGTGCAATGCGGCATCGTCAGGTATGAATACACGGTCTGACGCATGCAAAATGTCAATAACCAACCGGGAGATCCAACGTGAAGATTGGTGCACCCAGGGAGCTCGCCAAGGGTGAGGCGCGCGTCGCGCTGACCCCCGAGAGCGCTCAGCAGATCCAGAAACTGGGACACGAGTGCCTCGTCGAGGCCGGAGCCGGGACTGCCGCGGGCTTCGACGACGACGCCTACCGGGCGGCCGGGGTCACCGTCGTCGACGGTGCCGAGGCCCTCTGGCGCGAGGCCGAGGTGGTCATCAAGGTGCGCGAGCCCTCCGAGGAGGAGGCCGGTCGCCTGCGCCAGGGTCAGACGCTGATCGCCTTCATCTGGCCGGCCCAGAACGAGGCCCTGCTCGAGACATGCCGCGCCCAGGGGGCGACGGTCATCGCCATGGACATGGTGCCGCGGATCTCGCGGGCGCAGAAGATGGATGCGTTGTCGTCCATGGCCAACATCGCCGGCTACCGGGCGGTGATCGAGGCCGGCAACAACTTCGGGCGCTTCTTCACCGGCCAGGTGACCGCCGCCGGCAAGGTGCCGCCGGCCAAGGTGCTGGTGATCGGTGCCGGGGTGGCGGGGCTTTCCGCCATCGGCACCGCCACCAGCCTGGGGGCCGTGGTGCGCGCCTTCGACGTGCGCCCCGAGGTGGCCGAGCAGATCGAGTCGATGGGCGCCGAGTTCCTGTTCCTCGATTTCGACGAGAGCCAGGACGGGTCGGAGAGCGGTGGCTATGCCGCGCCCTCGAGCCCCGAGTTCCGCGAGAAGCAGCTCGAGTGTTTCCGCGAGCAGGCGCCGGATATCGACATCGTCATCACCACGGCGCTGATTCCGGGCCGTCCCGCGCCCAAGCTGTGGTTGGCGGACATGGTCGAGGCGATGAAGCCCGGCTCGGTGATCGTCGACCTGGCGGCCGAGAAGGGCGGCAACTGCGACCTGACCCGTGCCGACGAGAAGGTGGTCTCCGACAACGGCGTGACCATCGTCGGCTACACCGACTTCCCCTCGCGCATGGCCACCCAGGCCTCGCTGCTCTATGCCACCAACCTCCGCCATATGCTCACCGATCTCACCCCCGAGAAGGATGGGAAGATCGTGCATGACATGGAGGACGACGTCATCCGTGGCGCCACGGTGACCCACGCCGGCGAGATCACCTTCCCGCCGCCGCCGCCCAAGGTCAAGGCCATCGCCGCGGCCAAACCCAAGCCCAAGGAACCCGAGCCCACACCGGAGGAGAAGAAGGCCGCCGAGCATGCCGCCTTCCTGGCCCAGACCAAGCGCCAGGTCACGATGCTCGGTGTAGGGGGGGCGCTGATGCTGCTGCTCGGCCAGGTGGCACCGGTGTCCTTCATGCAGCACTTCATCGTCTTCGTGCTGGCCTGTTTCGTGGGCTTCCAGGTGATCTGGGGCGTCAGCCACTCCCTGCATACGCCGCTGATGGCGGTAACCAACGCCATCTCCAGCATCATCATCCTCGGGGCGATCCTGCAGATCGGCTCGAGTAGCTTCCTGGTGGTGCTGATGTCCGCGATCGCGGTACTGATCGCGTCCATCAACATCGTGGGGGGCTTCCAGGTCACGCGCCGGATGCTCGCCATGTTCCAGAAATCCTGAGCGGCGGAGAGACGAGATGTTGAGTCAGGGATTTGTATCTGCCGCGGCGATCGCGGCGAGTGTATTGTTCATCCTCTCCCTGGGGGGGCTGAGCAACCAGGAGAAGGCCAAGCGGGCGGTGTGGTACGGCATCGTCGGCATGGCCGTGGCGGTGTTCTTCACCGCCTTCGGACCGGGCATCGGCGGCTACTGGTGGATGGTGCCGATGATGATCGTCGGCGCGGTGATCGGTGTGCAGGTGGCCAAGAAGGTCGAGATGACCGAGATGCCGCAGCTGGTGGCGGCGCTGCACAGCTTCGTGGGGCTTGCGGCGGTGTTCGTGGGCTGGAACGCCGACCTGGAGCGGCGCCGTGTGCTGGCTACCCAGCTCGCGGAGTCTTCGACCGAGGGCTTCTCCGCCTTCGCCGCCCTGGTGGCCACCAAGACGCCGGCGGAGCTCACCTTCCTGCAGATCGAGGTGGTACTGGGCGTGTTCATCGGCGCAGTGACCTTCACCGGTTCGGTGATCGCCTTCGGCAAGCTGGCCGGCAAGGTGGACAGCAAGCCGCGCAAGCTGCCCGGCGGCCATATGCTCAATGCCGGGGCAGCGGCACTGTCGCTGTTGTTGGCGATTCTCTACCTGAGCGGCGCGGGCTTCTGGACGTTGCTGTTGATGTCGCTGCTGGCCTTCTTCATCGGCTACCACCTGATCATGGGCATCGGCGGCGCCGACATGCCGGTGGTGGTGTCGATGCTCAACAGCTACTCGGGCTGGGCGGCGGCGGCCATCGGCTTCACGTTGTCCAACGACCTGCTGATCGTCACCGGCGCCCTGGTGGGCTCCTCCGGTGCGATCCTGTCGTACATCATGTGCAAGGCGATGAACCGCAACTTCGTCAGCGTGATCCTCGGCGGCTTCGGCGGCAGCCAGGGGCCGGCGGCGGAGATCGAGGGCGAGCAGGTAGCCATCGACGCCGCCGGCGTGGCCGGCGCCCTCAACGATGCCGACAGCGTGATCATCGTGCCGGGCTATGGCATGGCCGTGGCCCAGGCCCAGAACGCGGTCAGCGAGCTGGTACGCAAGCTGCGCGCCGCCGGCAAGGAGGTGCGTTTCGGCATCCACCCGGTGGCGGGTCGCCTGCCGGGGCACATGAACGTGCTGCTGGCCGAGGCCAAGGTGCCCTACGACATCGTGCTGGAGATGGACGAGATCAATGGCGACTTCCCCAATACGGACGTGGCGATCGTCATCGGCTCCAACGACATCGTCAACCCGGCCGCCCAGGAGGATCCCAACAGCCCCATCGCCGGCATGCCGGTGCTGGAGGTGTGGAAGGCCAAGCACGTCTTCGTCTCCAAGCGCGGCCAGGGTACCGGCTATTCGGGCATCGAGAACCCGCTGTTCTACAAGGAGAACACCCGGATGTTCTATGGCGATGCCAGGGCGAGCATCGACTCGCTGCTGCACCTGATCGACTGAGGCGTTCCACCCGGGGCGAATCGTCGGCCCGGGTTCCCGCTTCACCACGGCACGCCCCTCGATGGGGCGTTTTTCGTTACACTTCAACCTCAACCTCAACCTCAACCTCCAGGGGCGACCATGTCAGACGAACCCATGCGAGTGGCGGTGCTCGGCGGCGGCAGTTTCGGCACCGCCCTGGCCAGCATCGCTGCCGACAACGGGGCCAGGGTGCGGCAGTGGCTGCGCGACCCCGACCTGGCGGCACAGATCAACCGCGAGCACCGCAACGGCCGCTACCTCCCCGACTACGCCATCAACCCGGCCGTGGTCGCCTCCACGGTGATGGCGGAAGTGCTCGAGGGGGCCGACCTGGTGCTGGTGGCGATTCCCTCCAAGGCCTTCCGCGATGTGGTGCGCCAGGCACGGCCCTGGCTCCATGCCGGCCAGATCCTGGTCAGTACCACCAAGGGGATCCAGGAAGAGGGCTTCAAGCTGATGAGCCGGATCCTCGAGGAGGAGACCGGCTTTCCGCATATCGGCGTGATCTCGGGGCCCAACCTGGCCACGGAGATTGCCCAGAAGCAGCTCACCGCCACGGTGATCGCCAGCGACGACCCCGAGACCCGCACCCGGGTGCAGACCGCCCTGGGCTGCGACTACTTCCGGGTCTATGCCAGCAACGACCGCTACGGCGTCGAGCTGGGCGGGGCGCTCAAGAACATCTACGCCATCGCCGCCGGCATGGCGGCGGCGCTGGGCATGGGCGAGAACACCCGCAGCATGCTGATGACCCGGGCGCTGGCCGAGATGAGCCGTTTCGCCGTGGACCAGGGCGCCAACCCCATGACCTTCCTCGGGCTCGCCGGGGTCGGCGACCTGATCGTCACCTGCTCCTCGAGCCTGTCGCGCAACTACCGGGTGGGCCAGGCCCTGGGCGAGGGCAGCACCCTGGACGAGGCCGTCGAGGCGCTGGGCCAGGTGGCGGAAGGGGTCAACACCGTGCGCCTGGTCCGCGACAAGGCCCGCGAGGACGGTGTCTACATGCCGCTCGCCGAGGGCCTCTACCAGGTGCTGTTCGAGGGCGTGCCGGCCCAGGAGATGGCACGGATGCTGATGCTCGGCGAGCAGAGCAGCGACGTGGAGTTCATCCTCTCCCGGGAGGACGTGCGCCAGGCCCATCGCGACGACGAGGGCCCCCATGGCTGAGCGACTGCTGATCATGCGCCACGGCGAGGCGAGCCCGGGCAGCCCCGACATCTATCGCCCCCTGACCGAACGGGGCCTGGACGAGACCCGACGGGTGGGGGCCTGGCTGGCGGGCCGTGACGACCTGGCCGGCCTGCGCCTGTTGGCCAGCCCCTACCGGCGGGCGCGGCAGACCGCGGATGCCATCGCCGAGGCCCTCGGCCACGAGGTCGAGTCGCTGTCGATCCTCACCCCCGACGATCCGCCCCAGGCGGTGGTCGACTGGCTGCTCGAGCAGGCTGGGCAGGGCCCGCTGATGCTGGTGAGCCATATGCCGTTGGTCGGGGCGCTCACCGGCCTGCTGGTGGAGGGGCGCAGCGATCGCGGCCCGGGCTTCCCCACCGCCGCCGTGGCCGAGCTGGAGGCCGAGGTGTGGGCGGCGGACTGTGCACGGCTGGTGCGCTTTACCGCGCCGGCGGATCTCGCCTAGATCACCCCGGCGGCCTTCAGGCTGAAGGCCCCCAGGGTGATGGTCACGCTGGCCATCAGGGTGGTCAGGGCGATGATGTTGGCGGTGAGCACGGCGTTGCCGCCCATCGCCTTGGCCATCACGAAGGCCGCGGCGGCGGTGGGGCTGGCGAAGAACAGGAACATCACCCCTAGCTCGCGCCCCTCGAAGCCGGCGAGCCAGGCGGCCCCGGTGGCCAGGGCCGGCAGCACCACCATCTTCATCAGGCCGGTCTCCACCGTGATCCAGCCCGAGCGACGGAGGGCCCGTGGGGAGAGGGTGGCGCCCACGCACAGCAGCGCCAGGGGCAGGGTCATGGAGGCGAAGTAGTCGCCGGAGGTCGCCAGCCAGCCCGGCAGCTTCAGGTCCAGTGCTGCCACCGGCAGGGCGGTGAATACCGCCAGGATCAGTGGATTGCGCAGGATATGCCCCAGGATGCTGCGCCAGTCGGCGTGCCTGCCGGGCCGGTAATGCGCCAGGGCGATCACCGAGAAGGCGTTGTAGGTCAGGATCACCACCCCCAGCAGCAGCCCACCCGTCGACAGGCCCGCCTCGCCGTACATGCCGGCCGCCAGGGCCAGGCCGACGATTCCGCAGTTGCCGCGAAAGGCGCCCTGGATACAGGCGCCGCGATCGGCGATGCCCGACCGGTGGTGGGCCCACCACCAGCTCAGCAGGAAGCCGCCCAGGGTGGTGGCGGCGAAGAAGCCCAGCATTCGCGGATTCAGGGTGGTGTCGAGGTCGGCGGCGATGATGCTGAGGAAGATCATCACCGGCATGGAGCCGCGGAAGACCAGGCGCGAGGCCGTGGTCACGAAGTCGTGTCCGAGCATGCCGAACCGCCTGAGCAGGTAGCCCACGAAGACCATGACGAAGACGGGCAGGGTGATGTCGAGGCTGTCGAGCAGCAGGTCGCCGAGGTCCATCCAGGGGCTCCGTGGTGGGGTCGCGATGGCCGCCTATGGTACCGCCGACAGCTGGCGACGTCTCAGTCCGAGCCTCTCTCCAACTTTAGTCGCAATTTGGCCAGTCGAGCTTGCCGAGGCTGGAAGTGACGATTAGTTTGTATGATGTATGACAACGAGGCGTTGTCAGTCACCCGTAGAGGCGGTCGGGGAGTCCCTGGCCCCGATAAGCAAGAGGACGGTTGCGTGAAGTTTTCCAGACAAGCAGTGGTGCAAGCCATCGGTGACGGCCTGCTGTCGTTTCCCATCACCGACTTCGACCAGGAGGGCCGTTTCGACGCCGAGAGCTATCGCCGGCGGCTGGAGTGGTTCATCAGCCACGACATCTCCGCGGTCTTCGTGGCCGGCGGTACCGGTGAGTTCTTCAGCCTGTCGCTCGACGAGTTCCGCGAGATCGTGCGCGTCGCCGTGGAGACAGTGGACGGCAAGCTGCCGGTGATCGCCAGCGCCGGGCTCAGCGTCGAGAGCGGCAAGGCCTTCGCCGAGGCGGCCGAGGAGGCCGGCGCCGACGGTATCCTGCTGATGCCGCCCTACCTGACCGAGTGCCCTCAGGACGGCCTGGTCGAGTACGCCCGGCAGATCTGCGACTCGACCCGGCTCAACGTCATCTACTACAACCGCGGCAACGGTATCCTCGACGCCGAGTCCGTCAAGGCGCTGGCCGAGGCCTGCCCCAACCTGGTCGGCCTGAAGGACGGCAAGGGCGACATCCAGGCGCTGAACAAGATCGTCAAGACCGTGGGCGATCGCCTGGTCTACGTGGGCGGCGTGCCCACCGCCGAGATCTTCGCCGAGGCCTATCTGTCCATCGGCGTCAACACCTACTCCTCGGCCGTGTTCAACTTCGTGCCCGACATGGCCGTCACGTTCTACAAGGAACTGCGCAAGGGCAATAGTGAAGCCGTCAAGCAGATCACCAACGACTTCTTCATTCCCTTCGTGGACCTCAGGGATCGGAAGAGGGGCTATGCCGTCAGCCTGATCAAGGCCGGCGCCGAGATCATCGGGCGTCCGGCGGGCAGCGTGCGCGCGCCATTGAGCATGCCCACTTCCGAGGAGCACCAGCAGCTCGAGACGCTGGTGGGTATCGCCAAGCAACTATAAATCGACAACCAGCAGAAAGAGGTGAAAGCATGACCGTTTCCAAGAAGACCCTGGCAGGACTGGGCTCGGCCGTCGTGATGGCGTCGCTGGCCTTCGGCACCGGGATCGCCATGGCCCAGGAGGGCCAGCTGCGCGGCAACGTCCGGGTCGTGATCGGCTCCACGTCGACCGGGGGTGACACCTACCAGAACTCCACCATCGTCGTGGACAAGCTGGCCGAACAGCTCGATCTCAACATGAAGGTCGATGCCGTAGGTGCGAGTTCGGCATTCCGCACCCTGGATCGGGATTCGCGCGGCAACACCCTGATGATCTTCCACGATCAGTCCTACCTGGGCTACCTGTATGGCGTGGAAGGGTATTACGATATTTTCGAGAAATACACGATCGGGCCGACCGTGGCGATCAACCCGGGCAATGCCTACCTGGTGCCCAAGGACTCCCCGTACGAGACCCTGAACGACATCATCGCCGCGGTGGGCGATGGCGAGACCGTGCGCGTGGCGATCCAGCCGGGTGGCGTGTCCGAGATCGGCTTCAGTGCCCTGAAGAACGCCATCGCCATCGAGCACCCGGGCCAGGAGGACAACCTGGTCGCCGTCAACACCGGCTCCCAGTCGGACAAGAACCAGCAGCTCTTCGACGATCAGGTCGACATGATCCATGGCTCGGTACAGGCCAACGAGCAGTACACCCGCCTGCCGGAGGACGACCAGAAGGCCATGCGTTTCGTCTGGCTGACGGCTCGCCAAGGGACCATCGAGCAGGCGCCGGAGAATGGTCTGGGTAAGACCACCCGCGAGCAGCTGCTGGAGTACGTCGAGCCCAACGTGCACGTCACCATGGGCGACGACGAGACCTTCACCTTCGATAAGGAATTCTTCTTCCTCTACAACAAGGACATGGATCCGGGCATCGTCGAGCAGATCGATGAGGCGCTCACCGAGATCTATGCCGCGGGCGAGATCCAGGAGGTCCAGAAGAACTCCTTCTTCATCCCCAACTTCAAGCCTTCGGAAGAGGCCTCGGAGTACCTGTACGAAAAGATGTCTCGCTACGAAGGCATCATCGAAAACATCAAGTAAGCGATCCGGGCACCGGTGGCCCATGCCGCCGGTGTCCTCACCGTAGGGTGTGAATCGCTATAGAATAATGATGGGCAGGAGGCGTCCTCCTGCCTATCGCCGGAGCCGCTATGGAATCAGGTCTGTCAAGTCTGCTCAACGTCTCGATCGATTTCGAGACTTCTCACCTGTTCTTCCCGACGATCATCCATTGGATCATGGCGGGATTGTTCGCCTTGATCCTGGTGACGAAGGTGGCCCCCTTCCTGGTCGCGGTGAAACGGGGAGAGCGCACTCTGCCCATCGTGGGTGAGCCCATGGATGCTTTCCGCTTCTTCGGCACCCTCGCCTTGATCGTGGCGTATTTCTATCTGATGGCGGTGGTGGGAAACATGTTCCCCTACACGGGGTATGGCTTCCTGTTCGTCTCGATCGCGTTCGTCTTCCTCATGTCTCTCATGTACATGCATGAGTGGACGAAAAAGGCTGTGATCATCGTGGCGATCAACGCCATCGTCGCCCCCGGCCTGGCCTGGTTCATCCTGGCCAAGCTGTTCAACATCACCCTGCCGTGACCGAAGCGAGTGTCGCCATGGAATTCCTGTCACTTCTCGATATTACCTTCTTTCTTCTCGTCGGATTCGGGGCCCTGATCGGCATCATCTTCGGCGCGATTCCCGGCATGACTGCCACCATGGCGGTGGCGGTCTGCCTGCCGCTGACCTATGCCCTTGGCCTGCACCACGGCCTGGCTCTCCTGCTGGGCCTCTACGTGGGCGGCATTTCGGGGGGCATGGTGCCGGCGGTGCTGCTGAACATTCCCGGCACGCCGTCCTCGATCACCACCACCTTCGACGGTTATCCCATGGCCCGCAAGGGGGAGGGGGAGAAGGCCCTGCGGGTCAGTGTCATCGCCTCCGTCGTCGGGGGGCTGATCAGTGCCGCCGTGCTGTTCCTGTTCGCCCCCATGCTGGCCGACTTCTCGATCAAGTTCTCCTACGTGGAGAAGTTCCTGATCATCCTGCTGGCCCTGAGTGTCATTGCCTCCCTGTCGAGCAGCATGCTGATCGGCATCTTCAGCGGGGTGATCGGCATCTGGCTGAGCCTGATCGGTGACTACAGCATCTCCGATGGCGGCAATGGCAAGACGCGGCTGATGTTCGACTTCATGGAGCCCTACCTGTTCGAGGGCTTCTCGCTGCTGCCGGTGCTGATCGGTATCTTCGGCATCTCCACCATCTTGCTCGAGTCCGAGAAGGGGGTGAAGAGCGAGCTGGCCAATGAGCGCATCAAGATCGGCAAGGGAGGCAGTTTCTCGCTCTCGATCTTCAAGGGTCGCTTGACCAACCTGGTGCGTTCCTCCTTCATCGGGACCTTCGTCGGCATGCTGCCGGGCGTTGGCGGCAGTGCTGCCTCCGTGCTGGCCTATACCCAAGAGAAGAACCTGGCGCGGGATTCCTCGCAGATGGGCAAGGGCGCGCCTCAGGGCCTCATCGCCTCGGAATCGGCCAACAATGCCCTGACCGGTGGCGCCCTGATTCCGCTGCTCTCCCTGGGGATTCCCGGCGACTCCACCACCGCCGTACTGATCGGGGCCTTCACCCTCCAGGGTATCCAAGTGGGGCCGCTGTTCATCCCCGAGAACTCCGAGACCTGGTACATCATGATGACGGCGCTGGTGTTCGCCAACATCGTGATGTTCTTCCTGATGTTCTATGCCATCAAGCATATCGCCAAGGTGGTAATGGTGCCCAAGCACATCCTCTATCCGATCATCGTGATGATGTGCGTGGTGGGGGCCTATGCCATCAACTACGGCATCATGTTCGATGTCTGGACCCTGCTGTTATTCGGCATCCTCGGCTACCTGATCCAGAAGATCGGCCTGGAGGTGGCGCCGCTGATCATCGGCTTCATCCTGGGCAGTCAGGCGGAGGTCTACTTCGTCAAGAGTCTCGAGTCTTTCGGTACTTTCTCGATCTTCTTCACCAAGAGTCCCATCGCGGTGGTGCTGTGGCTGCTGATCCTGGCCTCGGTGGTGTTCTCGGTCGTGATGAGCCTGAAGAGCCGCGCCAAGCGTCGTCAGGAACTGCTCAGCTGAAGATCGACCCTTGGTGTATCGAAGAGGAACCCTATGAGCGCTTTCGAAGGCAAGATCATCAAGGTCCACCCCGACGACAACGACCTGGTGCTGTTCTATCCGGCACCCGTGACCTGAGCCCAACAGGAAGGCATCCCGCCTGGGCCGATAATTCAAGAGGCAAGAGACAGATGTTTCCGAAGATCAAGAGCATGCGCGTGGTTCCCGTGGCCGGCTATGACGGCTTTCTGTTGAACCTCAGCGGTGGGCACGCGCCCTGGTTCATCCGCTGTGTCGTCATCCTGGAAGATGACGCCGGCAACCAGGGGGTCGGGGAGATCCCCTCCAGCGCCGGTATCCTCAAGGGGCTGGAGCAGTGTCGCGAGCTGGTGGAAGGCTCGCGGATCAACGATATCAAGCAAACGCTGAATCAAGTCCGTCTGTTGCTGGCACAGAACGGCCGTGAGGAGCGGGGCCGCCAGACCTTCGACCTGCGCGTGGCGGTGCACGTGATCACCGGCCTCGAGTCGGCCCTTTACGACCTCTATGGCCAGGCGCTGGGCATGCCGGTGGCCGACCTGCTGGGCCAGTACGGCCGCCAGCGCGACGAGGTCGAGGCCCTGGGCTACCTGTTCCTGCTCGGCGACCCGGCCAAGACCGATCTGCCCTATCCCAAGGCCGAGAATCCTCAGGATGCCTGGGACGAGGTGCGCTGCCGCGATGCGTTGACCCCGGAGGCGGTGGCCAACCTGGCCAAGGCGGCCTATGAACGCTACGGCTTCAAGGACTTCAAGCTCAAGGGCGGCGTGCTGCGCGGCGAGGAGGAGGCCGACTGCATCCGGGCATTGTACGAAGCCTTCCCCGAAGCGCGCCTGACCCTCGACCCCAACGGCGCCTGGAAGCTCGACGAGGCGGTGCGGGTGCTGACGCCGATCCGCGACCTGCTGAGCTATGCCGAGGATCCCTGCGGCCAGGAGGAGAGCTATTCGGGCCGCGAGACCATGGCC
The DNA here is from genome assembly GCF_022487945.1 of Halomonas flagellata. Taxonomy (NCBI): domain Bacteria; kingdom Pseudomonadati; phylum Pseudomonadota; class Gammaproteobacteria; order Oceanospirillales; family Halomonadaceae; genus Halomonas; species Halomonas flagellata. The sequence continues at coordinate 1,717 of NZ_JAKVPY010000009.1, read as the reverse complement.
GAGTTCAAGAAGCGCACCGGCCTGCCCACCGCGACCAACATGATCGCCACCGACTTCAAGCAGCTGCAGTACGCCGTGCAGCTCAACTCAGTGGATATCCCGCTGGCGGACTGCCACTTCTGGACCATGCAGGGCGCCGTGGCGGTGGGCGAGCTGTGCAACGAGTGGGGCATGACCTGGGGCTCCCACAGCAACAACCACTTCGATATCTCGCTGGCCATGATGACCCATGTGGCCGCGGCCTGCCCCGGCGAGATCACCGCCATCGACACCCACTGGATCTGGCAGGACGGCCAGCGCATCACCAAGAACCCGTTCCCGATCCGCGACGGCAAGCTCAAGGTGCCCTCGACGCCGGGCCTGGGCGTCGAGCTGGACGAGGAGAAGCTGATGGAGGCCCACCGCCTCTACCAGAGCCTCGATGTGACCCAGCGCAACGACGCCATGGCCATGCAGTACCTGATCCCCGGCTGGGAGTTCGATCCCAAGCGGCCGGCGCTGGTGCGTTGAGGGCGACTCGGCTGCTAGACTAAAAGTCATACTTTTGGTCGGGGGGATTTTTCATGGCAGAGGGGATGGACATGCCGGCAGAAACAGCACGGTTCAATCTACACAAGGTGGGGAGACAGGGCAGCCTCTCCGCCCATGTCGCCGACCAGCTCGAGGCGTTGATCCTCCAGGAGCGGGTCAAGGTGGGCGAGAAGCTGCCCACCGAGAACCGGCTGTGCGACTCCTTCGGCGTCAGCCGCACCGTGATCCGCGAAGCGATCACCCATCTCAAGTCGCTGGGGCTGGTCGAGACGCGTCGCGGGGTGGGCACCACCGTGCTGCGCTCGACGGCCGTCGAGGCACGGCCGGCGGAGCGGATCAACCCGACCACGGTGGAGGATATCCTGCATGTCCTAGAGCTGCGCCTGGCCCTGGAACCGGCGGCGGCGGAACTGGCCGCCCTGCGTCATGACGACGAGGATCGCCGCCTCATCGAGGCTACGCATGCCGCCTTCATCAAGGCCCAGGCGGAGAAGTCCCTGGCCAGGGTGGAGGACTTCGAGTTCCACCATGCCATCGCCCGTGCCACCCATAACCCCTTCTTCGAGCAGTTCTACGAGCAGCTCAGCCCCAGCGGCATTCCGCGGGCCAAGCTACTCAGCATCGATATCAACCCGGCCGCCTCCGAGCGCTATCTGTTGCGGGTCCAGGAGGAGCACGCCTATATCCTCGAGGCGATCCTTTCCCGCGACGGCGAGGCGGCCAAGGAGACCATGTTCCAGCACCTCAACCGGGCCCGGAACATGTACGCGCAGTATCAGGAAAACTGAACCCGCAAACCAAGGGAGACAGCATGACCCCACAAGGCACTTCCCTGATCGGCCAAAGCGCCGTCACCGGCGACCAGGCCGTCATCCGCGCCATCGACCCGGCCAGCGGCGAGGCCCTGGCCCCGGACTACCCGGGCCTGGACCGCGACGCGGTCGCCCGGGCCTGCGGGCTCGCCGAGACCGCCTACGCCACGTACCGCGAGAGCTCGCTGGCGGACCGCGCGGCCTTCCTCGAGGCCATCGCCGCCGAGATCGAGGCCCTGGGCGATGACCTGATCACCCGTGCCATGGCCGAGACCGGCCTGCCCCGGGCACGCCTGGAGGGCGAGCGCGGCCGCACCTGCGGCCAGCTGCGCCTGTTTGCCTCCGTGGTGCGCGCCGGCGAGTGGCTCGACGTG
>NZ_JAKVPY010000089.1:0-750 GCF_022487945.1 Halomonas flagellata | reverse complement strand
CTCAAAGACGCAGGTGTGAAAGCAAACCGTATATTTACCGATAAGGCATCCGGCAGTTCAACAGACCGGGAAGGGCTGGATTTGCTGAGGATGAAGGTGGAGGAAGGTGATGTCATTCTGGTTAAGAAGCTCGACCGTCTTGGCCGCGACACTGCCGACATGATCCAACTGATAAAAGAGTTTGATGCTCAGGGCGTGGCAGTCCGGTTCATTGATGACGGGATCAGTACCGACGGTGATATGGGGCAAATGGTGGTCACCATCCTGTCGGCTGTGGCACAAGCTGAACGCCGGAGGATCCTAGAGCGCACGAATGAGGGCCGACAGGAAGCAAAGCTGAAAGGAATCAAATTTGGCCGCAGGCGTACCGTGGACAGGAACGTCGTGCTGACGCTTCATCAGAAGGGCACTGGTGCAACGGAAATTGCTCATCAGCTCAGTATTGCCCGCTCCACGGTTTATAAAATTCTTGAAGACGAAAGGGCCTCGTGATACGCCTATTTTTATAGGTTAATGTCATGATAATAATGGTTTCTTAGACGTCAGGTGGCACTTTTCGGGGAAATGTGCGCGGAACCCCTATTTGTTTATTTTTCTAAATACATTCAAATATGTATCCGCTCATGAGACAATAACCCTGATAAATGCTTCAATAATATTGAAAAATGACTTCTTAACGTGAGTTTTCGTTCCACTGAGCGTCAGACCCCTAATCCCAGCTGTAGCGGCCTGATTACATCCGGCCGCTAC
>NZ_JAKVPY010000088.1:0-780 GCF_022487945.1 Halomonas flagellata | reverse complement strand
GTTAAGCATACATTCCCACAGGGAGGCGCTGGCCCCAATGGAGAATTCATTATGTCGCGAAGAGTGTGCCACCTCCTTGCGCGCAGCCTGCCAGGTATTCATGAGCGTTTCGGCATAGGGGAGGAGCTTTTCGCCGGCAGTCGTCAGGCGGATGTTATTACGATGACGGGTGAACAGATTCACACCAAGTTGATTTTCCAGCTGACGAATACGAAAGCTGACTGCTGACTGTGTCAGGTAAAGCGCCTCTGCTGCTCGCCCAAAGTGACGAGTTCTACTCACTTCCAGGAAAGTCTTGAGCAATTCCGTATCCACACCGTTCTCCACAAAATTATTTGTCGTGATGATTTAAATGTTTTGTTTGACGCTCTGTCAAGCGTAACTAATACTCCGCGCCATAAATAGCTCGGCCAAAGAATCAGGAGCGTGTAGGATGGCGGAAAGCTTTACGACGACTAATCGTTTTTTCGACAATAAAAATTATCCACGCGGGTTCTCCCGTCACGGTGATTTCACCATCAAAGAGGCGCAACTGCTGGAACGTCATGGTTATGCCTTTAACGAACTGGAACTGGGTAAGCGCGAACCTGTTACCGAAGATGAAAAACTGAACATCGCCAAACGTCATCTGCTGCCGAAGCAGATCGAACGTAACGCGCTGAAGAAAGGCGAGCTGACCGTCGACGATAGCGCCATTATCGGCATTATTCGTTACTACACGCGGGAAGCGGGGGTACGTAGCCTGGGGCGTGAAATCTCCAAGCTGGGCCGCAAGGCCGT
>NZ_JAKVPY010000087.1:0-811 GCF_022487945.1 Halomonas flagellata | reverse complement strand
AATACCGTTTAAAAAACATAATTCTCCGCCTCCGTATAGCGTGCCTATTTTATTTCGTCGTAAAACTTAGCTCTGAAATATTCCTTTAGAACCATCATGTCATTAATAATTGAATCTATCTCATCCATTTTTTCTTGGTATTCTTTTAATGGTGAAGGGAGCGGTAACTCAATATTTGAAAAGTGATTGGCGAGATAGGGATCAAGGTTTCTCATCCATTCAGGCTTTTCGCCAATGCGTTCTTCAACTGAAAGTGAACCTGATAATCTCTGGTTAATAAGATCACTTAGACTCATTTTGGTTTTATTCGAAAGCCGTTGTAAGGATTGCTTTAATCCTATATCTAGCATGATATTTGTTCTTTCTCTCATTACCCCCCCTTGCTATTGCGTTTTTTGTTGCGCACAAAGCTACCATTGCGCATTAAGAAACGCAATAAAAAAGGAGGGAGGGAGTGGTTTGTACATGATGTGCAGTGCGCTGAGGGCATCAGTGGCGGGTGTTTTTCCGTGGGATGGATGGAGCTCCGGGGATAACAGAACTGACGATCATTTAAAGGATCTTCTTGAGATCCTTTTTTTCTGCGCGTAATCTCTTGCACTGTAAACGAAAAAACCGCCTGGGGAGGCGGTTTGATCGAAGGTTAAGTCAGTTGGGGAACTGCTTAACCGTGGTAACTGGCTTTCGCAGAGCACAGCAACCAAATCTGTCCTTCCAGTGTAGCCGGACTTTGGCGCACACTTCAAGAGCAACCGCGTGTTTAGCTAAACAAATCCTCTGCGAACTCCCAGTTACCAATGGCTGCTGCCAG
>NZ_JAKVPY010000085.1:0-826 GCF_022487945.1 Halomonas flagellata | reverse complement strand
CCGCCCAGGACTTAGCAAAAGAAATAGACTACTGCCGCGTCGATCTTATGCTAAAAGGAGATGATATCTATTTCAGCGAAATAACATTAAGTCCCAAAAGAGGCAAACTTAAAATCACCCCATCAATTTGGGACGCAAAACTCGGCAGTATGTGGGATCTGTCTCTTGCTAAAACAGGTTCGATCGAGCCTGTGTATTCATGCCCTTAAACAGGCCATGAGAGTTTGAAAAGTGAGCCATTTTCTGGTGTTAAACTATAGCTAACGTCTCCACCGTGGGCGCACATAATGGCTTTAACTACCGACAACCCTAAACCACAGCCCTGTGGATTAATATTTTTGGCGTATTCTCCTCGCTGAAAAGGCTGGAATAAGGACTTCTGGAGTTCTTCAGGAATTCCAGGTCCTTGGTCCTGAACGATAATAAAATTATCGTTTCCGGTATATATCTTCTTTAAGTAATTGATGTTCACATTATAGGATTGCTCCGGATCCAATTCTTCTTCAATAATAACGTCGCGTGCTCCGGTCAATGCTGCATGGTCTTCTGTAACCAAATTCACCACACGGAAACCCGTCCCCGCATTCAAGCGTAAAATATCGTTGTCTGTTACACTCCATTTATAGGCCAAACGAGGCGTAAGAATACTTCCATGTCGTTTATCATAATCATAGCGCAAACCTGCAAGCAAGGTCTGTTTTTTTGAAAATTTTATTTCATCCTGAACAAAAATTCCAGGAATCGCAGCCTCATCCGGTTTGTTTTCACCATCAGAAGCCGTTGCTGTAGTATTATCGTCATAAAAGTTATATCGCAATGCGGCTCC
>NZ_JAKVPY010000084.1:0-830 GCF_022487945.1 Halomonas flagellata | reverse complement strand
GAGCTATCTTTGAACGGTCGTAACAAAAATCAGCTCCTGAGCGTAAAATTGCAATTCAGTACTGTGTTTGAGTGGAACACCCTTCGTGCTTGTCCAAACCCTCCCCTTGTTGAGAGCGAAATCAAAACAATATGATTTTTTTCTTGCAACATGACACTTTTTGTTCAAAATGACAAAAAACGTCATGAGGTGATGAATGGACAATATTGAGCAGTTACGGAAAGTCGCTACACGTGCAGGTAAGCTTCTGACATCTTTGAGCGAAAGTATCCGCCAGCAAAAAGAGGAATTGAAGCTTACCGAGTTCTATCAGGAATACAGCAAAGCCGCTCTGTATAAGCTGCCTAAGCTCAGTAAAGGCAGTGTTGAGTATGCTGTGGCCGAAATGGAAGCCGGTGGCTACATTTTTAAAAAGAAACCTTCTGGTAATACGATGAAATACGCGATGACGATTCAGAATGTCATCGATCTGTATAACCATCGTAAAGTACCGAAGTACAGGGATCGCTTCGATAAAGCCTTTACGATTTTTGTATGTAATCTTAAAGGTGGTGGTTCCAAGACAGTTTCTACCGCTTCATTATCACATGCTTTTCGAGCTCATCCTCAGCTTCTGTTCGAAGACCTCCGTATTCTGGCCATCGATTTCGATCCGCAGGCATCTTTGACAATGTTCCTGAGCCATGAGAATTCAGTGGGCTTGGTTGAAAATACGGCTGCTCAGGCCATGCTCCAGAATGTGTCTCGTGAAGAATTACTTTCCGATTTTATTGTGCCGTCGATTATCCCTGGTGTTGATGTCATTCCTGCTTCCATTGACGATGCATTCC
>NZ_JAKVPY010000083.1:0-855 GCF_022487945.1 Halomonas flagellata | reverse complement strand
ATCCTGAGGCCAAAACTGGATTCGGGATTAGTTCCTTGAGCATTGGGTTGTTATCAAATATAACTTGGATATTCTTTGGTAAGTCTGACATACCCATTCCTTCTTGAGTTTTGGCGTTCATTGGGCCGAAAAATCCGTTTTTAAACATAGGGTTTCCGGACATTGATAATGTTCACGTAATGAACTTACTGTGCTTTTTACTAAGTTACAGCAATTTATAGATAAAAATTGACGTTGTAGTTTGATATAGATACGAGAAAGCCTTTGTTATAAATCAATTTGTTTTTGTTAGGGAAGGTGCGAACAAGTTCCTGATATGAGATCATCATATTCATCCGGAGCGCATCCCAGAGGGACATCATGAGCCATCAACTCACCTTCGCCGATAGTGAATTCAGCACTAAGCGCCGTCAGACCCGAAAAGAGATTTTCCTCTCCCGCATGGAGCAGATTCTGCCATGGCAAAACATGGTGGAAGTCATCGAGCCGTTTTATCCCAAGGCGGGCAATGGCCGACGGCCCTATCCGCTGGAGACCATGCTGCGTATTCACTGCATGCAGCATTGGTACAACCTGAGCGACGGTGCCATGGAAGATGCCCTGTACGAAATCGCCTCCATGCGCCTGTTTGCCCGATTATCCCTGGATAGCGCCCTGCCGGATCGCACCACCATCATGAATTTCCGCCACCTGCTCGAGCAGCATCAACTGGCCCGTCAATTGTTCAAGACCATCAATCGCTGGCTGGCCGAAGCAGGCGTCATGATGACCCAAGGCACTTTGGTGGATGCCACCATCATTGAGGCACCCAGCTCTACCAAGAACAAAGAGCAGCAACGCGATCCGGAGATGCAT
>NZ_JAKVPY010000082.1:0-860 GCF_022487945.1 Halomonas flagellata | reverse complement strand
CAGCAACCCATTTAGCAGCAGCCGCGTTACAGAGGCAAAGCCGGTTTATCGTGTGACGCAGGAAAGCACCGTTAACCGCGGCGCTCAGTACGGCTATGACGTAAATGTAAACGGTCCTTTCACCCCTGGCGGCAATATTGCGGCTAACGCTAAAGACCCGCGCTGGAATTACGTCGATCCGCTTACCGTCTATATGCGTACCGTATGGCCTGAAGACGTGCAGACCGTTCGTCAGGCCGTTGAATACCTGCTTGAGCCTACCGGTTATCGCCTGGTGACCCGCTACCCTGCACCGCGAGAGGCGGCGCTGCTGGTCGATAAGCCGATTCCCCCGATCGCTAAAGTACACCGCACTATGCCGGTTCTCGATGCCCTTCAGATGCTTGTCGGGCTTGATCACAGCGTTGTCGTTGATCACGCGCATCACCTGGTGTCTTTCCAAAAATAGGTAACTGTCATGAAAAAATCAGCTCTCATTGTGCTTTCCCTGCTTCTGCTGGCTGGGTGTACAACTCAGAAATTTCAGGGCGGTAGCGGTCAGCTTTTCCAGCTCTCGCAGCGCAACGTGGTTTACCGTGATCTCACCGTTCCGGTAAGCCTGGGTAATGAACCCGTTCGTCAAAAGAACGTAACCGCCCCGGATATTGCGCCATGAAAAAAGCAACGCTGCTGATAACGTTGCTTCTGTCTGCTGGCAGCCCTGTATGGGCTGCCGGTAATAGTGACGCAGAAGCTATCTATTCATCGCTGTACGGCGAGAAAGCTGATTCTTCCCGCCCTGCTGTAGCCGCTGCTGCCCTCTCTGAGCAAGGCGATCAGGAACAGGCGTGTGCTGAATGGACTACAGCTATGCAGCGTGC
>NZ_JAKVPY010000081.1:0-887 GCF_022487945.1 Halomonas flagellata | reverse complement strand
ACGTAATAGCCGTCGGCAAGCCAATAATTTCCCCCATCTATTTAGCTCGTTAATAATTGTTACATATTTTGCTTCGTATTTATGCGCTACGTAATCTGTTGTGTTTTTTGTGCCTTCTGTATGAGTATTGTTAAAAAATAAGAGCCGGGCAACTGTCTGTTCTCAATGACTTTCCACTTAGTGTGCACAGACATTGCCATAAATGAGAGCCAAATCGAGGCGAGGGCATTTTTTTGCCTTTTAAAATAGCAATAAAACCCGGTAATATGTGGGAGATAAAGTATCAGTAGCGTTATCCCTCATTCTGGAGATTATTCCTTTGATCAACGTTCTTCTTGTTGATGACCACGAACTGGTGCGCGCAGGGATACGACGCATTCTGGAAGATATAAAAGGGATTAAAGTCGCTGGCGAAGCCTGCTGCGGCGAGGACGCCGTCAAGTGGTGCCGGGCTAATTCCGCAGATGTCGTCCTGATGGACATGAACATGCCTGGGATCGGTGGTCTTGAAGCGACGCGCAAAATCGCGCGCTCCGTGGCGGGCACCAAAGTGATCATGTTGACCGTGCATACCGAGAATCCTTTACCTGCCAAGGTCATGCAGGCGGGCGCGGCAGGCTATCTCAGTAAAGGCGCCGCGCCGCAGGAAGGGGGATTAACCCCCTCTTATGGGGTGCTGGTCTCGGCCCGCGAGGCGATTACCCTCCCGGTGCATCCGATCGTTCGCCCGCGCGGCGGCGATTTCTGCTACACCGAGGAAGAGTTCGCCGCGATGCTTAACGATATTCGCATGGTGCGGGATCTGGGCTTTCCCGGGCTGGTGACCGGCGTGCTGGATGCTGATGGCCAGGTCGATATCCCGCGGATGAAAAAAATAATGGCCGCGG
>NZ_JAKVPY010000080.1:0-903 GCF_022487945.1 Halomonas flagellata | reverse complement strand
GTCATGGGTAATGAAGTCGTCGATGTTGATCTCGCCGTCCATGTAGCGCTTCACATAGCCCGGCAGCTCGGTGCGGCCCTTGACGCCCCCGAAGGCCGAGCCCTTCCAGACCCGCCCGGTGACCAGCTGGAACGGCCGCGTCGAGATCTCCTCGCCGGCCCCGGCCACGCCGATGATCACCGACTCGCCCCAGCCCTTGTGGCAGCACTCCAGCGCCGAGCGCATGACGTTGACGTTGCCGATGCACTCGAAGGAGTAGTCGACGCCGCCGTCGGTCAGGTCGACGATCACCTGCTGGACCGGGTCGCTGTAATCCTTGGGGTTGACGAACTCGGTGGCGCCGAACTGCTTGGCCAGGGCGAACTTGTCCGGGTTGACGTCGATGGCGATGATCCGCGACGCCTTGGCCATCACCGCGCCCTGGATCACCGCCAGGCCGATGGCGCCCAGGCCGAACACGGCGACGGTCGAGCCCGGCTCGACCTTGGCGGTGTTGAGCACCGCGCCGATGCCGGTGGTCACCCCGCAGCCGAGCAGGCAGATCTTGTCCAGCGGCGCCTCCTTCGAGACCACCGCCAGCGACACCTCGGGCAGCACGGTGTACTCGCTGAAGGTGGAGCAGCCCATGTAGTGGTGCAGTTGCTGGCCATTGAGCGAGAAGCGCGAGGTGCCGTCGGGCATCACCCCCTTGCCCTGGGTGGCGCGCACCGCGCCGCACAGGTTGGTCTTGCCCGAGAGGCAGAACTTGCACTGGCCGCACTCGGCGGTATAGAGCGGGATGACGTGGTCGCCGGGGCGCACGCTGGTGACGCCCTCGCCCACCTCCTCGACGATGCCGGCGCCCTCGTGGCCCAGCACCGCCGGGAAGTTGCCCTCCGGGTCGGCCCCGGAGAGGGTGAAGGC